>NZ_KV794547.1:146744-307579 GCF_001808785.1 Streptococcus sp. HMSC077D04
CTCTTTGATGAACCAACTTCTGCCCTTGACCCTGAGATGGTTGGAGACGTACTAAACGTTATGAAGGAATTGGCTGAGCAAGGTATGACTATGATTATCGTTACCCATGAGATGGGATTTGCCCGTCAGGTTGCTAACCGCGTTATCTTTACTGCAGATGGTGAATTCCTTGAAGACGGAACACCTGATCAAATTTTTGACAACCCACAACACCCACGTCTGAAAGAGTTCTTGGACAAGGTATTAAATGTCTAAACGCAAACTGTAAGGATTTCCTTGCAGTTTTTTTCTATCTCGTATTGGATTTTTTGATTTTTAGGAAAATTATGTTAGAATTAAGTTTATGAAATGAGGTTTCCTCATACCTAGCAAGACTAGGAATAAAATAGAAATTAGGTAGCTAGATGTCATCTAAGGTTATTGTTACAATTTTCGGTGCGAGTGGAGACCTGGCTAAACGCAAGCTCTACCCTTCCCTTTTTAGACTATATAAATCCGGCAATCTTTCCGAGCACTTTGCAGTCATTGGAACTGCTCGTCGTCCTTGGAGCAAGGAATATTTTGAATCTGTTGTAGTCGAATCGATCCTTGATTTGGCAGATAGTACCGAACAGGCTCAAGAGTTCGCTAGCCACTTCTACTATCAAAGTCACGATGTCAATGATACAGAACACTACATTGCTTTGCGTCAATTGCAGGCTGAACTAAATGACAAGTATCAAGCTGAACACAACAAGCTCTTCTTCTTGTCTATGGCGCCTCAATTCTTTGGAACTATCGCAAAACACCTCAAGTCTGAAAACATTGTGGATGGTAAAGGTTTTGAGCGCTTAATCGTTGAAAAACCATTTGGTACAGATTACGCAACTGCAAGCAAGTTGAATGACGAACTCCTAGCAACATTTGATGAAGAACAAATTTTCCGTATCGACCATTATCTTGGTAAGGAAATGATCCAAAGTATCTTTGCAGTTCGCTTTGCAAACCTGATTTTTGAAAATGTTTGGAACAAGGACTTTATCGATAATGTTCAAATTACTTTTGCAGAGCGCTTGGGTGTAGAAGAACGTGGTGGCTACTATGACCAATCTGGTGCCCTCCGCGACATGGTACAAAACCATACACTACAACTTCTTTCTCTCCTTGCCATGGACAAGCCAGCAAGCTTCACAAAAGACGAGATTCGTGCCGAAAAGATTAAGGTCTTTAAAAACCTCTATCATCCAACAGATGAAGAGCTTAAAGAACACTTTATCCGTGGTCAATACCGCTCTGGTAAGATTGATGGCATGAAATATATCTCTTATCGTAGCGAGCCAAATGTAAATCCAGAATCAACAACTGAAACCTTTGCATCTGGTGCCTTCTTTGTAAACAGCGATCGATTCCGTGGCGTTCCTTTCTTCTTCCGTACTGGTAAACGTCTGACTGAAAAAGGAACTCATGTCAACATCGTCTTTAAACAAATGGATTCTATCTTTGGAGAACCACTTGCTCCAAACATTTTGACCATCTATATCCAACCAACAGAAGGCTTCTCTCTTAGCCTAAATGGGAAGCAGGTAGGAGAAGAATTCAACTTGGCTCCGAACTCACTTGATTACCGTACAGACGCGACCGCAACTGGTGCTTCTCCAGAACCATACGAAAAATTGATTTATGATGTCCTAAACAACAACTCAACTAACTTTAGCCACTGGGATGAAGTTGGTGCGTCATGGAAATTGATTGACCGTATCGAAGAGCTCTGGGCTGAAAATGGTGCCCCACTTCATGACTATAAAGCTGGAAGCATGGGACCTCAAGCAAGCTTTGACTTACTTGAAAAATTCGGTGCAAAATGGACTTGGCAACCAGATTTCGCCTACCGTCAAGATGGCCGTTTAGAATAAAAAAAATCCTGCAAGTTAATGCCTTGCAGGATTTTTACTTCTGATTAGATTAAGCCTTCCAAGAGACCCTTCATAAAGTTTTCTGAGTTAAACTCTCCAATATCATCGATTTTTTCACCAAAACCAATCAATTTTACAGGAATATTGAGTTCTTCACGGATGGCTAGAACAACACCACCTCGAGCAGTTCCATCAATCTTAGTCAAGACAATTCCTGTCAAAGGAGTGATTTTTGAAAATTCTTTGGCCTGTACCAGGGCATTTTGACCTGTTGATGCATCAAGTGCCAAGAAGGTTTCATGGGGTGCCTCTGGAACAACACGCTTGATGATACGACCAATCTTCTCCAACTCAGCCATGAGGTTGTCCTTGTTTTGCAGACGACCAGCAGTATCAATCATGAGAATATCGATACCTTCAGCTACAGCACGTTCCATACCATCAAAGACCACACTGGCTGGGTCAGCTTTTTCAGGTCCAGTCACAACTGGAACGTCAACACGACGGCCCCATTCAGCAAGCTGGGCTACTGCTCCTGCACGGAAGGTATCTGCCGCAACCAGCATGACCTTTTTACCAGCTTGTTTGTAGCGGTGAGCTAGTTTCCCGATAGAAGTTGTTTTCCCAACACCATTAACACCAACAAAGAGCATGACTGTCAAGCCATCTTGGAAGTGGATGCTTTCATCGTAGTTGCCATCCTTTTCATAAAGCTCAACCAATTTTTCAATAATAACTCGTCGAAGAGCATCAGGTTTCTTGGCGTTTTCAAGCTTGGCTTCGTAGCGTAACTCCTCTGTTAAGTTAGAAGCGACCTGTACACCAACGTCACTCATGATCAGCAATTCTTCTAGTTCCTCGAAAAATTCTTCGTCAACAGAACGGAAGTTGGCAAAGAAGGCGTTCAAGCGAGCACCGAATCCTGTACGAGTTTTCTTAAGACTGCGGTCATATTTTTCCTGAACAGTTTCTTCTAACTGAGACCTTTCTGCTTCAAGAACCTCAGAACTATTTTCTTCTACAGGCTCTTGGAGCTCAGTATTCTCTTCCTCTGTGACTTCTTCTGAGTTTGGAAATTCTTCTATTTCTTCTTGAGAAACTTCTACAGTTGGCTCTGAATCCAGACTTTCTTCAACTGTGTCTTGATTTTCCTCTTCTTGGAGCACAGCTTCTTCAGAACTTTCAACTTCTGCTACTTCTTGAGAAACTTCCTCAGCTTCTATATCTTCAGACAAATCAAGATTTTCCAGAGCTTCTTTTACAACTTCTTCGATCTTAGGTTCTTCTTTTTTTCCGAATAGACGGTCAAATAATCCCATATCTTAGTTCTCCTTTAGCACATATTCTTCGATAGCCCAGGCGACAGCCTCTTCATCATTGGTCATTGGCGTCACTACATTTGCGACTGCCTTGACTTCAGGAACAGCATTTTGCATGGCAACACCGAGCCCTGCCCATTCAATCATAGAAAGGTCATTGGCCTCGTCACCACATGCCATAACTTGGCTTTGGTCGATTCCAAGATGGCTGATTAGTTTTGCCAAACCTGTTGCTTTATGAACATTCTTTGGTGACCACTCTAGCAACATTTCACGTGATTTAAAGATTTCATATTGGTCAAACAATTCTGGAGAAATCTTCTGAATAGCTGCATCCAAGGGTTCTTGAGCAAAGGCGGTCACGCATTTATTATAAGTCATTTGACTAGATAAGTCTGCAAAGTCCACTGGAACAAAAGTCAAAGCTGGATTGAATTTGGCATAAAGACTTTCTTGGTCTGATTGAATTTGATAAACAGTTCCTTCTGAGATGGCATCAAGAGGCAGTGATAATTTCTCTGTTTCTTCATACAAGCGTGCTACATCATCATATGAAAAGACTGTCTTATCAAGGATTTCACCTGTATTTTTCTGAACTAAACCACCATTAAAAGTAATCGTATACTCATCTTCCTGACCGTCAGTCCCTAGCTCATGGAGAAAGAAATCCATAGCTTTTAAGGGACGACCAGTTGTCAATACGACCTTGATACCACGATCACGCGCAGCTTTCAAGGTTGCCTTGGTGCGATCCGTCAACCTTTTATCAGTAGTCAGCAAGGTCCCGTCCAAGTCCAATGCAATCAATTTTATATCTGCCATTATAAGCCCTCCATATAAGCTATAACCGACTGGTCCTTATGGTGACCAATCACAGTCTTTGCTAATTCTAAAATTTCAGGTCGTGCATTTTCAGGAGCTACAGGATGTCCCACAACCTGCATCATATGCAAGTCATTTAGATTGTCTCCAAAAGCCATAACCTGATCCATTGTGATACCAAGTTTTTTAGCTAATTCAACAATGGCCACACCCTTATCGACATAGTCCAGAACAATATCAATGGATTCAAAGCCAGTTGTCATGGCCTTAACACCAGGGACATTTTCGTTTACCCAAGCTTCCCCAGCTTCTAGCGTTTCTTCTGTGAAGTTGGTTGTAAATTTGAAAATGTCATCTTTAATATCTTCCAGACTCGCTACTTTTTGGATATTTTCATTATAGTGCTGACTCACTTTTAAATAGGTCTCATCAACCGTATCTAGCACATAAGAGCCTTTTTTCCCCGTCAAGAGCAGTTTATTGACATCTACATAAGGTGACGTTTTCAGCTTTTCAAAAGTCGTCAGATAAAAGTCACGAGACATGGTCGCTTCATACAAGTCCTGACCTTGATATTCTACCAAACTGCCATTTTCCGCGATGAAAATGATGTCATCACGAACATCAGCAAATAATTTTTCTAGAGACAGAAATCCGCGCCCCGAAGCCACCGCAAAGTAAATCCCTTTTTCCTTGTAGGAAACCAAGAGAGACTTGAGGCGGTCCATATCAAAGCGCCCATTCCCATCTAGGAAGGTTCCGTCCATATCCGTTGCTACTAGTTTAATCATAAAATCTTTCTTACTCCGATTAGTAAATCTACCTCCTATTATACCATAGATAAGTAGAAAAAGGACTAGTCTATCAGCTTTGCTTCTCTTTTATCCTTCTCTACTAGCTAGTGCTGTTTCTATCTTTTAAAAAACTCGTAAAATTAAAATCGTGCAACTTTTTTCAGATACTTTTAAAAGATTGATTTCATAACCTGTTTCCTTTATACTGGATAAAAAGGAGAATAGTATGTCAGAAACAAATCACGAAATCGATTCAAATTTTGCAGGTCGTTTAAATATCCTGCGTGCTGGTGTTCTTGGTGCTAATGATGGAATTATTTCCATTGCTGGTGTGGTTATTGGGGTTACCAGTGCTACAAGTAATATCTGGATTATCTTTTTATCAGGATTTGCAGCTATTTTGGCCGGTGCCTTTTCAATGGCAGGTGGAGAATATGTGTCCGTTTCAACTCAAAAAGATACCGAGGAAGCGGCCGTTGCGCGTGAGCAAGTCTTGCTAGACCAAGACATGGAGCTAGCTAAAAAGTCTCTCTACGCTGCCTATATTCAAAATGGCGAGTGTGAAACATCAGCCCAACTTCTCACCAACAAAGCCTTTTTAAATAATCCACTCAAGGCTTTGGTAGAGGAAAAATATGGGATAGAGTATGAAGAGTTTACCAATCCTTGGCACGCTGCTATCTCTAGCTTTATTTCTTTTTTCCTTGGTAGCTTACCACCCATGCTTTCAATTACCATTTTCCCAAGTGAATACCGCATCCCTGTTACTGTCCTTATCATCGGTGTGGCCCTTCTTCTCACTGGTTACACTAGTGCCAAACTTGGAAAAGCCCCAACCAAAACAGCTATGATTCGGAACCTAGCTATTGGGCTCTTGACCATGGGAGTTACTTTCCTGCTCGGACAACTCTTCAGCATTTAGAACACAAAAAACACCTCGATTTTGAAGTCGAGGTATTCTTTTTTACATTTGCACAATCTTGCGATAACTTCTTGAAGTAATCATGAAAATCAGCACATAGGCGATGAGGAAGATAGCGCAGATAGACAAGGTCACAATCAACATCATATTCGTATCTATTACACCAATCACTTTTAAAATCAGACTAAGCATATGGTAGGCAAAGGCTAGATGTATGAAGGCAAAAAGCAAAGGAAGGAAGAAAACAGTTAAAACCTGTTTGTTGATGGTTTGCTTGATTTGCTTTTGATCTAAACCGACTTTCTGCAAGATAATAAAGCGCTCACGGTCTTCATAGCCTTCAGAAATTTGCTTGTAGTAGATGACCAGAACGGTTCCGACCATAAAGATAATGGATAGGAAAATACCGATAAAGAAGACACCACCAAAGAGGGCACTCATCTGAGCACTAGCATCTGCTAGATTGCTACCATACACATAGCTACCTTCCGTGTTTAATTGAGCATTAAACTGATTGAGGTATTTATCATATTCTTCAGCGACCTTGAGTTGTTCTTCTTCGTTGGCATTTACATTCATACCACCGTAAAACTGATTATAGATAGCCGAATCTGGGAATTGGTCAAAAAAGGCTTGTAAATTAGGTACAACAAGGTAATTGTAATCAGCAGTCAAAATATTAAACTGATTTGGAACATGGTTTACAATGAAATCTTTAGTAAATTCTTCTTTGACAGAAAATTGATGGTTATTTAGAGTTAGAGCTTTCTGTCCTTTCAGTCCATCATTCTTAGCGAAGAGGCCGACCTCATTGCCTGATAGAGAAAGCTTCTGACCAGTCATATTTTCATAATCTTTTTGGTCAAATACCATGAAAACTGTTGTGGGTTGGACACGATTTTGTCCTTTTTCAAAAAGGGTTAACTTGCTACCTTCTTGGTTTGCAACACCAAAGTAAGCGTAACGAAGAACTTCTTTCTCTTTAATCTTATAACCTTTGTCACTTGCAAACTGGCTCAAGAGTTTGTCCAAATCTTCTTTTTCAACATTTTGCCCTGAAACCCCAAAATCATGAGGATTTAGAACTTTTTTAAAGCTTTCTGAAGCATTGAAAATACTAGTCGCTGCAGACATGGTCACCAAAACCATTGTTGACAAGATAGCGATAGTTGCCAATCCAACCGCATTTTTCTTCATACGGAAAATCAAGTTGGACACTGAGATAAGGTTATTAGGTTGGTAATAGTATTTCTTGTTTTTCTTTAAGATTTGAAGGAAAACGGTAATTCCTGCATTAAACAATAGATAAGTACCAAAGATAACCAGCAAAACAGCTAAGAAGAAGGTTGTTAAGGCTGTAAGAGGATCTTTTACTGTAAGGGCAAGATAATAGCCAATCCCTAAACTTATGGAACCAAGAATGGTTTGGAGAGGTAGGAAACGACCTCTTTTCTCTCCGCTTGCTTTCTCACGCGAGAGCTGGAGGGCATTCATACGGGCGATTCGAAGGGCATTCAGGAACATGAGGCCTAGGAAAATCAATCCAAAGACAACAAGTACTGCAATGACAACATTCATTTGGAAGGTAGCGACCAGCTCAACCTTCAATTTCATCAGTTTGAGCAAGAAAGCGAAAATCAACTTGTCAAACAAGGCTCCAATACCGATACCCGTCCCAACAGTTAGAATCCCAAATACCACTAACTCCTTAAAGGTCATACTGATTAGATGACGCTTCTCCAAACCCAGCATGCCATAAATTCCTAGTTCCTTGGAACGGTTTTTCATGACAAAACTATTGGCATAGAGGACGATAATGGCTGACGCAAGGGTGACGACAAACATACCAAATCCAAGCGTTGCTTGAATGGTTGATCCTCCACGGATTTCCGCAATCTTTGGATTGAAAGTTAGAGAGTAAAAGAGATAGGTGACTGTGACTGCCAAGAGAACAGCCAGCGCAAAAGGATAGTAGAGTTTGCGGTTTTTAATCAAGTTCGATACCGCTAACTTATTGGTTAATCGAAACATACTAATTCACCTCGCTTGCCATGACAGTCAAGGTATCAGAGATTTCTTGGAACATCTGACGCTCTGTCTTCTCTCCACGGTAGATTTGGTTGTAAAGAATGCCGTCTTTGATAAAGAGTACACGTTTAGCTCTGCTGGCTGCTGCTGTTGAGTGGGTTACCATAAGAATGGTTTGGCCGCGCTCATTGATTTCATCAAAGACATCAAGTAAGGCTGCAGAGGACTTGGAATCAAGGGCACCTGTTGGTTCATCCGCAAGGAGAATTTCAGGTTCTGTGATGATGGCGCGTGCTACTGCTACACGCTGTTTCTGACCACCAGAAATCTCGTAAGGGTACTTCTCTTGCAATTGATTGATACCTAGATTCTCAGCAGTCACCACCAATTTTTTCATCATCTCCGTAATGGGTCTTCTTGACAAGACAAGGGGAAGCAAGATATTGTCCTTAACAGATAGGGTATCTAACAAGTTAAAGTCTTGGAAGACGAAGCCCAGCTTTTCACGACGGAAGCTAGAAGCCTGTGAATTTTTAATGGTTGCTGTATCAGTTCCGTTCAGATAAACCTGGCCACGACTTGGTTTATCCAGCATAGCTAGGATATTGAGAAGAGTTGATTTACCAGAACCAGACTCACCCATGATGGCAACGTAGTCACCCTTTTCTACGGTAAAGTGAATGTCCTTGAGGGCTTCTACTTGGTTGCCCTGAAAACGAGTTTTATAAATTTTTTGAACGTGTTTTACATCTAAAAGTGTCATGAGAATCTCCTTTCTTAATATCCCATCAAATGAAATGTCTCTTGCATCATAGCGCATCCCAGCTGAACGCGCTCGATATCTTTGTGGCTTGGTTTTCTTGTTTTCTTCTGTAAGATTTGTTTCATGATGTTACTCCTTTGTTCTTTATGAGTCTAGTTTACATCAAAAAAAGACCGCTTGCCATAACCTAACCTTACAAAAGAGACTTTAATCTTACATTTTTGTAAGATTGGAGGGAATATACCCATTTCATTAGAAATATTTTACCATAAAAAGAAAGTAAGAAGAAAACCCTTGCGGATACAAGGGTTCAAAAATTTTAAAATAGATTAGTCGAATTCATAGACTAACAGTAAAATAACTGTTTCTACCTCACCAAAACCAGCCTTCATTGTCGTCAATAGCTTGGGCTTCTTTGCGTTTGCGTGGGCCTGTTCCGTACATTTCTGCTTCGATTTCTTCCTTGGTTGGCATGACAGAAGCTAGGATGATATAGATAATCACGCCAAGTCCAAAGTTTGCGACTGTAAAAATAGCAAATAGAAAACGAACAAGGGTAACATCAAAGTTCCACTTATCTGACAGACCTGCCAAAACTCCTGAAATCATGCGATTTCGTCTCATTTTATAAAATTTACTGTTCATGATATTTCCTCTTTCTGCTATGTTAGACATAGTATATCACAGGTAGGCTCGGCTTTCATCAGTCCTCAGGCTGATTTACTAGTAGTAATTTGCCTCGACAAACCCCACAGCGATAGCGTTTGGTATCAATTCTTCGCTTTCGATGATACCTTTGTTGGCAGGATTGACAACGATAAAGCTTGAGTGGTTTGGAGTGGCTATTTGTCAAGGAGGGCACAAAGCGTAATCCATCCACTGCTTTCAAAAGTTCCTTAAAATCCCGATCCTTGTGTTGATAGCCCTTCCCTTGAAAATAGAGGTGATAATGACAGAGTTCATGTCTGACAATTTTCCTAAAAATGTCTAAACCAAGTTCCTGATAAATCTTGGGATTAAAATCCAAATGCCCATTTTTGGGGAAAAATCGCCCACCTGTCGAACGTAGACGAGAATTCCACTGGGCTTGATGGATAAAAGGTCTGCCGAAGTCTTCTAGTGAAACCTGCTTAACGTAATCAGTTAGATTCATTTGGAGCTAGGAGCGACAGATTGACTTTTTCACGTTCAGTATCAATTTTCTTGACCCAAACGGTCACCAAATCTCCGACAGACACCACTTGGCTAGGATGTTTGATAAACTTGCGACTCATATGGGAAATATGAATCAAGCCGTCCTCATGAATTCCGATATCAACGAAGGCACCGAAATCAACGACGTTACGCACCACACCTTCTAGCTTCTGACCTACCACTAGGTCTTTGAGATCTAGGACATCTTGGCGAAGCACAGGTGCATCAAAGGAATCACGGAAATCTCGACCTGGTTTGAGAAGATCTGCAATGATATCTTTAAGAGTTTCTGGACCAAGGTCTAGCTCTTGCGCCATTTCCTTGACTGAAAGCGACTTGAGTTTGCTTTGGGCTTCTTCATTCAGATCCTTGATGTCTAAGCGTTTGAAGAGTTCCTTAACGGCAGTGTAATTTTCTGGGTGAACTCCTGTATTATCAAGAATATTGCTACTTTCAGGGATACGGAGGAAACCAGCTGCCTGTTCAAAGGCCTTGGCCCCCAGACGGGGAACTTTCTTGATTTGGGCGCGTGAAGTAATTTTTCCTTCTTCCTCACGATATTTGACGATATTTTCAGAAATGGTTTTATTGAGTCCAGCTACGTGTGAAAGAAGAGCTGGACTGGCCGTATTGACATTGACACCGACTTGGTTTACCACTGTATCGACAACAAAGTCCAGACTCTCAGATAATTTCTTCTGACTGACATCATGTTGGTATTGACCGACACCAATTGACTTAGGATCGATTTTGACCAATTCCGCAAGAGGATCTTGCAAACGACGGGCGATAGAAATGGCAGAGCGTTTTTCAACGGTCAAGTCTGGAAACTCCTGACGGGCAAGTTCACTGGCAGAATAGACCGAAGCACCACTTTCATTTACGATGACATAACTAACCTCAGGAAAATCTTTCAGAACTTCCGCTACAAAAGCTTCACTTTCACGACTAGCAGTACCATTTCCGATGGCAATAATCTCTACATCGTATTGACCAATCAAGTCTGCCAGATCTTTCTTGGATTCTTCGATTTGCCGAGCAGAGGCTGGTTTGACAGGATAAATGACCTGAGTTGTCAGCATTTTCCCTGTTGCATCCACGACAGCTAGCTTGGCACCTGTACGAAAGGCTGGATCAAATCCAAGAACCACGCGCCCTTTCAATGGAGCAACCAAGAGGAGATTGCGCAGGTTGTCCGAAAAGAGTTGAATAGCCCCTTCTTCTGCTTTCTCAGTCAATTCTGTCCGAATACGACGCTCGATAGCAGGCAAGACTTTTTTCTTAACTGACTGTTGGACAACTTCATCTATATAGGCATTTTTCACCTTGAAACGAGCTGCAAAGAAGGCAAGAATACGGTCCGTCGCATGTTCAAAACCGATCTTCAAAACACCAAGTTTCTCCCCACGATTGAGGGCTAAGGTACGATAACCTTGCATATTTCCAACCGTCTCTGAAAAATCATAATAAATCTGAAAAACCTGCTTTTCATCAAGACTTTCATCCTTGACTTGAGAAGTGAGTTTAGAGTGTCTCAGCACTTCCTGATAAGTCATAGCACGTAAATTAACATCTTCCGATAAGGCTTCTACCAAAATATCAACTGCACCAGCTAAAGCTTCCTTGCCAGTCGCAAATCCTTCACAGACAAACTTCTCAGCCTCTTGTTCTAAGTCAGCTACATTTTGCAAAATCAAGCGAGCAAGAGGGAAGAGTCCGGCTTCACGGGCAATAGTTGCCTTGGTTCGGCGTTTTTCCTTATATGGAAGATAGAGTTCTTCTACGTCTGCTAATTTTTCAGCAGCTAAGATAGCTTCTTCCAACTCCTTTGTCAACTTGCCTTGTTCTTGAATCTTAGCTAAAACAGCTTCCTTACGGTCGTTGAGATTTGTCAGACTTTTATCCAAGTCAATAATGGCCTTAATCGCCACCTCATCCAGACTACCAGTCATATCCTTGCGATAACGCGCGATAAAGGGAATAGTTGCCCCTTCAGCTGTTAAAGACAAGACAGTATCAATTTGTTTTAAGGTCACACCCAAATCTTGGGAAATTTTTAAATATTTTTTATCCATAAACCTATTATACCATAAGCTAAACGTTTCAAATTACCTCTTACAATTTTAAAACATAAGTTGGGAAATAAATTTACTTCATTTCAATATTCTATTCATTGAGAAGGTTTCAATTTAGAATTCTACTAGATTACAAAAGAATCTATGAGTAATTTCACTGTTTTTATTTTTTACAAAACGCTCTATAAAGCTATTTGTTGAAGTTAACAAATCAATTTTCAGAGCAAATAAAAAAACCGCAAGCCTGAGCCTGCGGTGGGGGTAATCTTTTTTGAAATTTTTAAACAAAAAAGGAGCATTTAAGCTCCCTCCTTTGAAATAACGGACACTTGGCTGGTCGGTGTACCCAGCATCTCAGATACCTTTTTCAAGGTGCGGCAGGAACCTTTCTGCCCTCAAATGTCTTTCGTTAACGTTATTCTAGCACTATCTACTTTTTTTGTCAAACTTTCTCAATCTACCAGACTTAATCAGGATTTATAAAGCTCTATTATTCGTTAGGTACTCAATTTTAACTTTTCCCTTTTCCTTAAAATAATAGTATAATAGAGGTAGAATTTAGAATCGAGGTACACCTATGGCTGTAAAATTTACAAAACGAGACGACTTGGACAAGATGTTTGAAGAGTTTGCGAAACTCCCTGATTTGAAACAAGTCACTTTCCCTGATGACAAAGAGAAAAAAACCAAAGCAGAAAAGAAAAACTAGATGACTGCTTTCCAACAACTCCCGTCTAGTGTGCTTCAGACTGGGGCTATTTTTCTCTCTATAATCATTGAAGCCCTACCCTTCGTTCTGATAGGAAGTATTGTCTCAGGACTGATTGAGGTTTATATCACACCTGACAAGGTTTATCATTTTCTCCCTCGAAATCGTTGGGGGAGAATCTTTTTTGGCACCTTCGTTGGGATACTTTTCCCTTCTTGTGAATGTGGAATCGTCCCCATTATCAATCGTTTTCTAGAAAAGAAGGTCCCCAGTTACACGGCTGTTCCCTTTCTCGTAACAGCGCCTGTTATCAATCCTATTGTCCTCTTTGCGACCTATTCTGCCTTTGGCAATTCCTTCCATATCGCCCTGTTACGAGCTCTAGGTTCCATTCTTGTAGCTGTAATACTAGGGATTTTTCTAGGATTTTTCTGGCAAGAACCGATTCAAAAAGAAAATCGGTTGGCTTGTCATGAACATGATTTTTCTCACTTGAGCTCTGCAAAAAAAGTTTTTCAGATTTTTGTGCAAGCGATAGATGAGTTTTTTGATACGGGGCGTTATTTAGTATTCGGCTGTCTCTTTGCTTCTATGATACAGGTCTACGTTCCAACTCGGATTCTGACCTCTATCAGTGCAACCCCTATTTTTGCCATCCTGCTCTTGATGCTTTTGGCCTTTCTTCTGTCGCTCTGTAGTGAGGCGGATGCCTTTATCGGTGCTTCTCTTCTCTCGAGTTTCGGTTTGGCACCAGTTTTGGCCTTTCTGGTGATTGGCCCAATGCTGGATATCAAAAATATTCTCATGATGAAAAATTACTTGAAAGCACGATTTATCAGTCACTTCATAACGATTGTGACACTCGTTGTCTTAGTATATTCTCTCTTGATTGGAGTCATCCTATGATTCGATTTTTAGTTTTAGCTGGCTATTTTGAATTGACTATTTATCTCCATCTGTCGGGCAAATTAAACCAGTACATCAACATGCACTATTCCTATCTGGCCTATATTTCCATGGTGCTTTCCTTTATCTTGGCTATTGTTCAATTGTATATCTGGATGAAGCAAGTCAAAACCCACAGTCATCTGAACAGCCGAATGGCTAAGGTGACGAGTGTTGCTCTTCTTGCCATTCCAATTGTCGTTGGCTTAACTTTTCCAACTGTTAGCTTGGATTCTCAGACCGTTTCAGCCAAAGGCTATCATTTCCCCTTATCAGAAGGCACGGATCAAGCCATTCAGACAAGTGAAGGGACAACAAGCCAATATTTGAAACCAGATACCAGTTCTTATTTTTCAAAATCAGCCTATGAAAAGGAAATGCGAACTGCGGCGGATAAATACTTGTCCCAAGATAGTATTCAGATCACTAATGAAAACTATATGGAAGTCATGGAGGCTATCTACGACTATCCAGATGAATTCGAGGGCAAGACAGTCCAGTTCACAGGCTTTGTCTATAACGACCCCAGTCATGCCAATAGCCAATTTCTATTCCGCTTCGGCATTATTCACTGTATCGCGGATTCAGGTGTCTATGGATTACTGACCAAGGGAAATACCCGTCAGTATGAGAATAACACCTGGATAACAGCCAAAGGAAAACTAGTCAATCACTATCATAAAGAACTCAAACAAAACCTCCCAACCTTGGAAATCGATAGCTTTACCAAAGTCGATAAACCAGAAAATCCCTATGTGTATCGCGTGTTTTAAAAAGCAAACTAAATCCATAAAAAAAAACGAACAAGTTCTCTTCTGAATGACAGAAAAAGAGCCTGTTCGTTTTTTATTAAATAGTCTATAGTAAGATGTCATTTTTGATGTTTTATAACTTTCTCATGTTGTATAAAAATCTATTGACAAATCGCTATCAGACTCGTATTTTTTCCAAGCTAAGCTAAATCCATAATAATCTTCAAATTCAGGGTGCCAGTCATAATAAAGTGGAATACGACTATATTTTCTTGCAACAACTTCGTCTTCAAATTCTGGAGACTCCCCAGCAGTAATACCAAATTGAAGGCCATTTAGTTCCCAGCTATTGCCCCAAACGTTTTCATCCGAGAGAACATCGATCCATCTCGAGGCATCAATATCAAAATCAGCACACAACTCCAGTTCATAGAATCTTCTACAGTTAATCTCTGAAGGCTTTATATAAAGGGCGCTGGCTACTTGGTACTTTTTATCGCTGACTTGAATCTGTGTGATTTTCATTGGAATAGGGACTCCATTTAATTCTAACCAGAAATAGCCTAAGGGAGTTTTGATAACGTAATATGTTTGCTTAGGCACAGGTTTAGAGTTTTTAGAGCAAGCATCAAAAATTCTTCCAAGATTAATTAAATTTCTACAAACGTTTTTCGAAGTGATTGGATCGAAATATGAATACCTACGAATGACACGTTTTAACTTTTGAACAGGAAAAGTAATATCCTTTGGTAGGGCATGATACTTCTGCACAACTAATGCAGTTTTTTCAGTATTTTCCTTTCCTACTGGGACAATAACAGCATGCCCAATATGGATATTTGGGTCATCGCAGATATAAGTATAGCCATTTGCTCCCTCCTGAAACTCAACAACAACGAGATTTAATTCTTGATCCGGATCAAAGAGAGGCTCGACCTTTTCAACTTCTTGGCGTTCATAAAAAGTAAAGCGATCTCCATCTCCGTCTTCGCCAAAAACCATGAAACTACCGCATTTAGGACACTTCCACATATAAAATGACGCCTCTGAAATGTCTTCATAAGAAATTGAATCATTACCATCTTTTTTATTCATGATTTCTACTAACAACTCATCCGAGTATACTGAATAAGCATTTGAATCGGGCGACCTATGGTCGTTCATCGCTTGCCCGCATTTACATGTCCATTTACCCATAAACAACCTCAGTCATGCCCTAATTCTTCAAGAAAAAATTGATTTAGAGCTTTCCAGTCTTTCTTCACCTCGGTAACACTTTGAACGTATGCATCCAGCTCTTTGATGTTTTTGATGATGTAGTACTGGATTGGCATTATCGGATCAATTTCCATACTTTCGGGACCGTTTATCTTAATGTCAAGTAACCTTGATACATGCTCCTGCATTTGAGAAGGAAGTAATTCTTTGACCAAATCATCAAACAAAATCGGTGGAACAGAATGATATTTTTCAATCCAGCGACAAGCCAAAATAGGACGCAGCGCATAGAAATATTTTTTAGGTTTGACCTTGTCTCCTGAAAGATACTTATTCATTTGAGTTCTAGCAGTATTCAAGTAATGGTGGAGCATCTTTTTCTCAGAAAAATACTGACTAACAAGCGGACGGATACGGTCAATAAAGCCTTCGTCTTGCTGGTAAACGATTGGCGACTGTAACCACTCAAAGAGGGTTGGATTTGACTTATAAAGCAACTTTAAAGCCTTGTCCAAATCCCAGCCACTCACATCCCAAGTATCGTCAATTGGTAGTTCGATGACATCTCGATGATCGTTCAAGCTTAGATAAAAATCTTGCTTGTGCTTGTATACGAAACGCACATCAAAATCACTATCGGGAGACTCAAAGCCCCAAGCACGACTACCAGACTCAATAGCCCACAAAACTGTGACATCGAAATCACGCTCAATTTCTGCTAATTTTTCGGGTACCAGAACATTCATTTCTTCTTGCGTTTGCATGGTAGTTCTCTTTCTATATTCAAGCTACTTCTTCAGCTCGATTATTGATTAAGTCAATTGTTTGGACAATATTCCTCAATACTGGTATTTGATGTTGAAATAGTACTTGTACGGATCCATAAGATTTAAACGGTTCTTGTGTCAGCATTGACTTATCCATATAACCATTTTCAACGACATAATCGACAATCAATTTCACAAAAGAAATTTGCTTAGCATTAAGGCTTTCATCTGACAAGAACTTAGAAAACACTTGATTAGTGGCCTCTCTATTCAAACCAATAATCTCCCGCACCAATCTAGGAATAGCCTTGTTCTCATAGTGCTGCTGATAGTCAGTTTTACTTCCTAATTTTTTCCATAATAGAGTTTCTAATGCTAATAAATCTTGAGGAGTCAACTTCTTGTTATGATACAATTTAGAAATTGCTTCCTCATCCAAATGAGCTTTCAAATAATGCTCAACTTTTTCGTTATAGGATCGAAGATCATTTACCTGCAAATAAGGAGTGGTTTCATATACAGTGGAAAGAATTCGATCTTCAAAATTGACATAATATACTTTTCGGTTCGTTTTATCTAAGAATTGCAATAAATCCCTTAGAGAAAGGCGTATTTTTTCAAGTTCAGACAAGCTTACTTCCCCCCAAAATTCAGGTTCTTGCACTTTCCTGATAATTTCAGCCTGTACAAAGACCTGAGGGATATTGCCAACAGAAGTAAGAGCCTGAGCAGTTTTCATAACTTGAGATATATGAGTCCGTGATGGCTTAGAGGTTAGTTGTCCTACTTGAATTTCTAACATCCATAAATCAAATCGTCTCGCCATTTCATTTTCTTTATCTTCATCAAACATGAGAGGAGATATATGAGTATGAAGATTTTCACATGAAATCGTTGTAAGATTTTGCCAATTTTCTAATTTCTTATAGGTATAAACCATATCTACGACCATACGAACTCTAAAGTCTAACTCATTCAAGCCCTCTACATGACTATGAAGTTCTGAGATGAGTTGCTGACGATACTCTCTTGCAAATGGATCCTCTTGATAGTGAAAGTCTTGCAGTTCACGAATCAAGTCCACCTTGATATTAAACAAACGCTGTGTTAAGGGAACAATATGACGTCCATTTCCTTCTCTCGGATCTGCTTTGAAATATTCAAAGTTGTCACCATAATCAAATACCAAGAAGTTTTCCTTATTCTGATCAGGTCCAAACAAATCTTTACAGAGACGCGTTCCACGACCAATCATCTGCCAAAATTTTGTTTTTGAGCGAACTTTCTTGAAAAAGACTAAATTGACAACCTCTGGGACATCAATACCTGTATCCAGCATGTCAACTGAAATTGCAATTTGAGGATATTTCTCCTTAATTTTAAAATCATCAATCAAGGTCTGATAATGTTTAATACTATAATCAATCACCTGAGCATAGTCGCTCCCCTTTTCAGGATATCGTTTATTAAAAATCTGTCTAATATATTCCGCATGGTGATGATTCTTGGCAAAGATGATAGTTTTTCCAATCTCATCACCCGAAGCCGTCTGAATCCCTCTCGTCATTAGTTCATCTAGAACAATCTCTACTGTACCTTTATTAAAAATAAAGGAATTAAAAGCTCCAGCATCAATGTCTTTTTCTAGACTATCATCTTCAAATTGGCTATCAAAATATTCTTTATCTTCTTGGGATAGATCATCGTAATGAAACCCATCTGTAGGTAATTCTAACTTTGTTTCAATCGAATGATAGGATACCAAGTAGCCATCCTCAACAGCCTTTTCAAGATCATAAGCATAGGTAGGAACACCATTTTCCAAGTTAAAAAATCCATAAGTGTTTTTATCAAGGTCCTGACGAGGTGTAGCCGTTAAGCCTACGATTCTAGCATCAAAATAATCAAAAATGGTCTTGTATTTTTGATAAATAGAGCGGTGGGACTCGTCAATAATGATAAGATCAAAATGACCAACAGTAAAAGGGCGTTGAATGACTTCTTCCTGATCACTAATAGCTCCAATCATGGTCGGATAAGTAGAAAACACCATACGACTTAATCGTGCTCCAGCTTTATCCTCTAAAAAGTTACAAACCGAAAGATCTGGAAGTAGTTTCCTAAATGAATCATAGGCTTGTTTTACAAGAGATGTTCGGTCAGCTAGAAAGAGAACATTTTTGACCCAATTGTGACGTGATAGGATATCAACAAGAGAGACTGCTGTTCGAGTTTTCCCAGAACCAGTTGCCATTACCAAAAGAGCTTGCCTTCGATTGTTAGAAAAAGCCTCACAAACACTTGCAATCGCATGTTTCTGGTAATATCGTCCAGAGATATCGTCTCTGATTTTACTAGAAATATCCTCAAGTGGTTTTTGAAAATGTCGTCTGTCCATCAATAATTGCAATTCTTCTTGAGAATAGAAACCTGCGACCTGGCGA
Source organism: Streptococcus sp. HMSC077D04 (assembly GCF_001808785.1). Taxonomy (GTDB): domain Bacteria; phylum Bacillota; class Bacilli; order Lactobacillales; family Streptococcaceae; genus Streptococcus; species Streptococcus mitis_BX. The sequence goes on from NZ_KV794547.1 coordinate 165,389, forward strand.
CGATTTACACCATCAAGAATGTAGTGCTTGAGGCCATTTGTAATAAAACAAATCGGTTGGTAACCTATTTTTTCCTCTAGCGCTTTAGCATATTCCTTGACCTGTACCTCCCCTACTTCTGGATTAACTGCAGCCTTTTTGGCTTCAATAATTGCTAAAATCTTTCCATTTTTACCATAAAGAACATAATCACAATAACCTGTTCCCGATCCGTGTTTCAGTCCATTAACAGCGACTTCAACTCGACAATTTTCTTCAAATGTCCAGCCTGCTAAGCGTAAATCAATGTCAATAAAGAGTTTTCTCGTCTCAGCCTCAGATAACTGATCGATATGAAAAGAAACCTCTTGCCGTTGAGCAGCAGTTTCACGTTTTTCTGTATAATTTTCTTGAACTTCCAAGGACTGTACAGCCATTTGTTCATGAAAGTCAGGCATAACAGGTAAACTGTCTTGCAGTTCCACCATGGCTTGTGGTGTTTCTCTTTTCTTGACACTCTCTGAAATTGGCAATAACTTCTCGTCAAAAAAACGTTCCACAAACTCGTTACTGTAGCAGTAATCAATAAAATTAACAAACTGATACAAATGATGCAAAGCCAAAATAGCTTCTCGTTCCTTAATCTCTCCGCCATGAGCGGCATGATTACCCCAACGTATCAAGAGAACCATCTGACTATGAAGTTCTGAATCTACGATTTCTCTGAAGTCATCATCCCACACTAATGAAGACAAGGTAGCACGATAAGGAGCTTCTAAATAGGAATCATGGCTATAAATCCAATGAACAGCCTGCTCCAAGGCGCGACGAGCCATGAAAGCTGTCGCTACAGTGGATGTCGCAATCATACTTTCAGCTTCTATACAGGGCTTTGAAAAAGATTTATACTCTTCGTTATTTAAAAGAAAATCAAAATTTCCCATTCTTCTCTCACTTTGAATAAATAGATAGCTATATTATACTAGATTTCAAGCTATTTCTCCACAGTTTTATAACTATCTGACAAGCAAATTGTGATTTGTCGACCTGAGCCACAAAGTCTGCGAATTCATTTTGGAGGGAAAGAGGGGGGAGGATCAGTTCAAAATTTTTAATCAGTTGACCGTTTAAATTAGGTTGATTTCCTCCTCGTCCAAGTTCTCGTAATTCGCTATACCTTAGCATTAATTGATGCCAAATAAAAACTGGATTGTCTATTTTATTTGGAAATATAGCACCACATGCTTGGTTGCTAGTAGATTCAACTTTGAGGATTGCACTTCTTCCTCTTGTTTGTCCTTGACCATACATAGCAATTAAGATTGTATTAACTGGAAAAAGTTTAAGAGATGTATTTTCTAAAGCAAATTTTGTGATTTTTTCCTCAGTTTCCGTAATTTCTTTATTTATTACCTCAGTTGTTTTTACCCAATTAATCGTTCCGCTATCCCAATATAATTTATTATCTCTTGATGGTGTACTTCCACTAGAAAGTTCAAATTTTTCACCTATTTTATATTTGGGGAATAATGTAGTATAAAAATCCCCAAACATCTCGTTAAATCGGGATTTGCATTTAAGAGATGAATTTCTGATGGGAATGTTTGACATTACTTTGGTTGACCATAGCATAGGCTAAGGTTGTGTCAATTTTGCTGTGACCTAGCAGTTTTTGGACTTGCTCGATAGGCATTCCCTTATCAATTGCCTTTGTTGCAAGTGTTCTTCTGAATTTGTGAGGGTGAACTTTTTGGATACCAAGCTTTTGACCTAACTTTCTTAATCGAATCTCAACACCAGCTATTCCGAGTCTCTGGGCTTTTCCAAGCAAGGTAACAAAAAGAGCTGGATGATTATCTTCTCTGCTATTGATATAGTTCCTTAAATGGATTTTCGTACGAGCATCAAAATAAACAGGTCTCTCCTTTTTACCTTTCCCAAATACAACACATTCACGGTTTTCAAAATCAATATCTGAGCGATTCAGTTGCACAAGTTCTCCCACGCGCATTCCTGTTGAAGCTAGTAAATCGATCATTGCTAAATCCCTTAAGTTTTCACAATTGTCTCGCATGATTTCAAGATGTTCATCAGTATAAGTTTCTTTCACAGTTTGTTCGGTCTTAATCTTTTTTATCCGTCGAATAGGATTTTTGATGATATATTCCTCCTGCTCAAGCCAAGCAAAAAACGAAGACAAGATGCGTCGGATATTGTCCAAATTTGCTTTACTGCAATCTTTTTCTGACTGATACTGTGCTAGATAACTTCTCAAATCATCTGTTGTCAGTTGTGTTACAGACTGCTTTATGCTTGTAAATAAGTTTTCAATGGTCCTTTGATAATAACGAATGGTTTTTGCGCTACAACCCTCCACCTGTTTAGCAGTAATAAACAAGGCTAACAAGGAATTATTCGTATACTTCTGTTGATTTACACCACTAAATAAATGTCGCTCTAAACTCTCCCGTAATGCTAGTAATTGTGCATTGTTTAAAAGAGGTAGCATTTCTTGAATGATGATTGTCACTTTTGTTTCCATATTTTCTCACTTTCATTATTACTCATCAATAAAAAGAGGCAATATCAGTTTCTGCATTACAGAATTCTAATATTGCCTGTTCATTTATTTTCTAATACTCATTTAAATCCAACATACTAGATTACTTTTCGACCTTTCCTCTGACAGAATGTTGAGAAACCCATTTAGAGTAGCTTATCATTTTTTCATCAGTTAAAGCTTCTACCGCTATAGTCACACACATATCAACAGCTTCTTCAACAGTTACAGAAAAACGATATCCATTCAACTGTAGAAAATTCACCAAAACGAAGAAAGCAGTTCGTTTATTAGCGTTGGCAAAAACATGCTTCTTGATCAATTGGACAAATAGTATCGTTGCCTTATCAAAAATTGTTGGATAAAGAGGTTTACCGAAGACAAATTGTTCTGGTAAATTGACAATCATATTTAAGGCAGAAGGACTAACTGTTTGAATTTTTTCATTAGGTGAATACCGTTCAATTGCTAGAGCATTGATTTTTTCGATTTGCCTTTCTGTTAGATAGACTGTCATTTTTCCACCAAAGCTTTGAAAACATCATCGTATTCGTCAAAAATTTTGTCCAAATTTAAGTCAAAGGCATCATCAGATACATAAGAAATCTGATGTCCAGACTCTTCGGGAGTAAAGATAATTTCACCACTTGGTAACAATTTCGCTTCGTATTTTACACCACTTGGAATATTGAATTCACTTGGAATGGTGATGGTGATTGAATTTCCTTGTTTTCTTGTTTTTACGACCATCTGATTTCCTCCTTTGAAGTATTATAACAAATAATTACCGTAATTACAATGATAGAATATCAGCCAAAATACTCTTGCATGAGAGATTTTTTCAAGGTTTCCAGTTCTTCTAGTGATTTTTGAATTGCCAATTGTGATTTGTCGACCTGAGCCACAAAGTCTGCGAATTCGTTTTGGAGGGAAAGAGGGGGGACGATATATTTCTGTTTTTCTAATGGTTTTTGAGTTATTTTTGGTTGGCCTGAGAAATCAGCAAATCTACTAAAATCAATTACTTTCATTAATTCTAATAAAAATACAAGGTTAAAATCTAAATTTTTAAACTCTTTGATATATATAGCATTGTCACTTATCCATGCCTTACCGTGAGAAGTTCTTACATTACCACAATATGCACCTACACGACCAATGATAATAGTTGGATTATCAATTAAATAATTTCGACTTTTCCAAGCAATACCATTTCCACCATAGGCAGGGTAACCTTCAAAAACTCTATCATTTTTATCAAGTAATTTTCCACTTGAAAATTTAAAACACTGTTGTCCCGTTTTAACTGCAAACATCTTATCATTATTTAAAGGATCCCCAAACATCTCGTTAAATCGGGATTTTACAAGGTTTGAGAGTAATTTAGATTGATGCCTTCTTTTTAAAATCTGATTATCTAAATTCTCTAACTTTTGTATAATCATTTCTTGAACATCGATATTTTCATGAAACGTAACTTCAAACTCCGAAAATTGAGTTTTATTGATGATTGGTACAACGGGCGCATTGGAAATAAAATCTAAATTAGATTTATTGTATAGCAATAAATATGCTAAATATTTAGATAAAATTAATTCATTCGGAACAATTGCATTAATTTGTTGATTAAATGATAATTCAGATTCAGAAATCATAACTTTTCCAATTACACCTATACAAGTTACTAATACCGAATTTTGAGGGACTATTCTTGCATTGTTTCGTGCATTCTCAGATATATAATTTTTATTCCCTTTTGATGACGAAATTTCATCTATAGTTTTAAAGTCATCTGGTTTTATAAAAGGGATATCATTGCTATCATAAAATTCTAATATTTTTTTACTAGGTGTATTTCCTGTAATAATTTTTCCAAGTTTATCCAACTTCACTTTCTTCACGCAACCACCTCCTCGAAATATCGGGATTTTACGAGTTCTGATAATTCAGATAGTTGTTGTTTACGAGATTCTATTAATTTATCAACACCATCTAATCTCAAAACAATTTGCTGTTGCATAAAAGGCTCGTAATATACAATAGACAAGTTATTCAACTTTGCTTTGTTTAACGTTTTTCCCATCACAGCCCTGTCTGTTAAACTATCAAAATTCATTCCTTGTAGGGCATAGTAAAGATATTCATTAAAAAGCATCTTTTTATTTTTAATCACAAAATTAGCTATTGCTTCGTTTGTGTACATATTTTCAGCAAGAATTCCAACCTTGCCAATAGATAACTTAAAACTCATCACAACTGTCCCTTTTGAAACAATTTGCATTTTTTCTTTTTGGACAGCTTCTTGAGTTATTTTTTCCTTAGTAGTACATAATATTTTCCCTTTCATATCTGAAATGGATAACCAAGGATAGTTACCTCCCCAATATAAAGTTTGAGAACGATTTGGTGTCTTGCCAATTCTTATCTCACAAACTTCCCCCAACTTCACTTTTTTCATACATGCATCTCCCTACTTGAGTAATTCTTCTAACTCTGCTAAGCCAGCTTGAATTTCTTTTTCTAGATCATTGATTTTCTTTAAGATGACTTCTGTTGGTTCATACTCAACTTTTTCATACTCGATTTCTTTGTATTTATTGATAGATAAATCATAATCATTATCCTTTATCTCATCGACTGGAACAAAGAAAGACGGGTCCGTTCTCTGACGTTCTGCTTCTTTTTCAAGTTGATGGAAACGTTGAATAATATCTGGAATATCATTATTACTGATCGGTTGTCGTTTATCATCCAAACTTAAACCATCTGCTTTCATATCGTAAAACCAAACCTTATCCGTGCCGCCATTTCCAGTTTTTGTAAAGATGAGAATGGCAGTTGAGACTCCAGCATAAGGTTTGAAAACGCCACTTGGCATTGAGATTACTGCATCTAACTTATGATTCTCAACAATTTCCTGACGAATTCCTTTATGGGCTTTAGAAGAACCAAAGAGTACACCGTCGGGTACAATAACCGCTGCACGTCCCCCTGGTTTCAAGGTACGCAAGAAAAGGGCAAGGAAAAGCAATTCTGTCTTTTTTGTTTTTACAGTAGCAAGGAGATCATTTGAAGTTGAATCGTAATCAAGTGACCCTTTAAATGGAGGATTTGCTAAAACCAAAGTGTATTTATCTGCTTCTTCATTATCTTGAGATAGTGAGTCAAGATAACTAATTTGTGGATTTTCCACTCCATGCAACATCATGTTCATTGCACCAAGTCTAAGCATAGTTGTATCCGTATCATTTCCATGAAACATATTGTTATGAAAATGGTTGATATTATCTGGATTGGTTTCCCATTCATCTTTCTTACGCTTTAAGTAACGGCTAGCAGAGACTAAGAAACCAGCAGACCCCATAGCAGGATCTGAGATGATATCTTTGATAGTTGGTTGCATCAACTCAACCATCATATCGATGATGTGCCGAGGTGTACGAAATTGTCCATTTTTACCAGCGGTTGACAATTTTGATAGCAGATATTCATAGATATCGCCAATATCATTAATCCCCTGTGTGTCACTATCAAAGTTTATATCTGAACCTCTAGTTGGAAATTCATCTAATATAGAAATCACCTTTTGTAGCGTAGCAGGTTTATTTATTTGAAAGATAGCTTCACGCATATAACGTGAAAAAGCTGTATCGTCAGTATCTCCCTTAAGATTTTTAATAAATGGAAAAATCTCCTGAGTCATTAAACGATAGACTTCCTGAGCATCTCCAATGTTTTTAAAGGTCGACCAACGGTATTCAGGTTTGTATTTTGGAAAAATTCCCTCATAAGGAATCCCTAGAAACTCAGCATCGCTTTCGCGTCCAAGTTCAACACTATCCAAATCCTTCATAAACAGAAGATAAGTCAATTGTTCAATATTTGTTAGAGGATTTGCGTTACCTTCAGTCCAAAGCATTTCCCACAACTGATCAATTTTATTTTTTAATTCACCTGTAATCATATAATCTCTTTTCTTTATTTTTTAAAGTTATTAATATCCCTATTTTAACAGATTTCGAACAAACCTTCAATTAGGTTTATATCTATAAGAATTTTTTCCAAAAATAAAAAAGCAAACACAAAATATGGTTCACTTTTTAAACATCCTACTCTCCATCCTTCCAATTCCGAGCAATTTCTTCATCTTTCTGGAGTTGATCTACCAGTTCTTCAACGGAGTCAAATTTGACCATTTCTCGGACACGGTCTAGCCAGTAAACAATAACTGTTTCACCGTAAATATCATCTGAAAAATCAAAAATATTGACTTCAAAACGTGGCTCTTCTCCATCAAAAGTAACATTTTTCCCGACACTCGCCATTCCACGATATCTTTTACGTTGCACTTCGACATCGACTACGTAAACACCATCTGCTGGCATATAGGTTCGATCTCGTAAAACTAGGTTTGCTGTTGGGTAACCGATAGTCCGTCCACGAGCATTACCATGAACAACCATTCCACGTGATGGTAAAGGAGTACCGAGTAAATAATTAGCTTCCCTGACATCTCCATCAAGAATAGCTTGCCGAATACGAGTAGAACTAATCTTCCCCTTTTCATCCTCAACAGGTGGAACAATGATGATTTCTCCATCAAAATAATCCTTCAGGTCAGCCGCAGTTTTTTTATCAGAACCAAAGGTGTAATCAAATCCTGCTACGATAATAGCGGGTTTTAATGCCCTAACATAGGTATCAAAGAACTCTTGACCCGTTAAACTAGCAAATTTACTACTAAAGTCAAGTAAGAAAAGAGCCTCTACTCCATGCCATTTCATCTTATGTTCCCGTTCTTCATGGCTGACAATATGAAGCATTAATTCTGGCTTGTAAGGTTGCAAAGCAAGCTTAGGGGACTCTGTAAAGGTCATCACGACAACTGGTAGATAATCTTTCATCGAAGCCTTACTAGCTACTTCAAAAAGCTTTTGATGTCCCTTATGAATACCGTCAAAATAGCCTAATACAAGAACTGTTTTATCCGGTACTGCGATGTCTTTTTCATTTTTTATAGGTACTGTTGTAATCATGAAACTATTATATCATAGAGAAAGCCTTTTCGCTAAAAGGAAAGCCCAAATGTCGTTTTTTGCCCCTAAACTGACCTTAAAAAACTTTTCAAAATGTTAGTTTAAAAAAATAGCACCTCCTAAGAGATGCTATCGTTTAGCGCTTAGTTTACTGTTTCTTCCAAATCTTTTAACTTAACCGAAACAATTTTTGAGACACCTGATTCTTGCATGGTCACTCCATAGATAGAATCGGCTGCTGCCATGGTTCCCTTACGGTGGGTTACGACGATAAACTGGCTGTCCTTATCAAAGCGGTTAAGGTAATCCCCAAAACGTTTAACATTGGCTTCATCTAACGCAGCCTCTACCTCATCTAAGATAACAAACGGGATAGTCTTAACTCGAATGATAGAGAAAAGCAAAGCAAGAGCAGAAAGAGCTTTTTCACCACCACTCATGAGGTTAAGCGACTGGATTTTCTTGCCTGGTGGTTGGACAGAAATCTCAACCCCAGCTGTCAGCAGGTCTCCCTCAGTCAAAATCAAGTCTGCTTGACCTCCGCCAAACATCTGCTTGAAGGTCACTTTAAAGGATTCACGAATAGCCTCAAAGGTTGATTTAAAGCGTTCCTTAACCTCATCATTCATCTCTGTGATAGTCTCAAGAAGCAGATTTTTCGCAGACAGAATATCATCTCGCTGGCTATTTAGGAAATCCAGACGGCTGTAGACTTCTTCATACTGTTCAATAGCGTCTAAATTGACAGGACCCAGTGAGCGAATAGCTTTCTCCAAATCCTTAACCTCTTGCTCAGCTAGATTGAGATTTTCCAATTCATGTGCATTTTCTAGAGCTTCAGTATAGCTAATCTGGTACTGGTCTGTTAATTGACTTTGTAGATGGCGCAAACGCTCGCTGACCTTTTCTTTCTTGGCTTCAGCACGAGTTTGCTTGCGAATCCACTCTTCATTCTGCTGACGAGCCTGATCCAAATGACTGGCAATATCATCCAGCTGACCTTCTATATCATCCAACTCAAACTGCTTACGAATCAAACCTTGTTGGAGATTTGTTTTCTGAGTTTTGGCTTCATCAGCCTGTTGACTGAGCAAATCCGTATCAACTTTCTCAAGATTATCAACCTTTTCTTGAAGGAGGCGCTGGATTTCCTCTTGTTCGATATCTAAATTATCCAATTCCTTGCCTAAACGCTCAATATCAGCCACTTCATAACGTTTTTGTCCTTGCAGTTCTGTCTTAAGCAATCGAGCTTGCGCCACATCTTCCTGCAAGTTTTGATAGCGTTCTTGGATGGCATTTTTGTTAGACTTAATCTCTTCAATCTCAGCTTCCAGATTTTGCTTGTCACTGGCGATAGTAGTAAGGCGCTCTTGGCATTTTTCCTTATCCGCTTGCCAATCTCCCTCAGAAAGACGATTTAATTCCTCTTCTTGGAGTTTCCAAAGAGTTTCTAATTCTTCGACTTGTTGACAAGTCTGCTGATAAGCGAGGGACAAACCTTGCTCCTGAATACGAGCCTGCTCTCCCTGAGATTTGATGGCTTCTAATCTTTCTGTCAATGAAACCAGTTCATCTTGCAAGGTCTTCAAACTCGCTTCATCTGAACGCAAGCTTGCTTCTTCTTTAGCAATTTCTTTTTGTAATTGCTCCAGTTCTGGCTTGATGAAAATGCTATTATTCTGACGATTAGCTCCACCTGCATAGGAACCACCTGTACGCAGCTCTGTCCCATCCAGTGTCACCATACGAACCTGATAACGAACCTGACGCGCTGCTGCACGCGCATGTTCCACGGTATCAAAAATAGCCGTCGTAGCTAGCAAGTTCTTGAAAATAGCTTCCAATCTAGTATCGAAAGTAACCAGCTCATCTGCCATACCCAGAAATCCTGGACTTGCAGCAATAGCATCTTGGTTCTGACTAGAAATCGTACGCGCCTTGATCGTTGTCAAAGGAAGGAATGTTGCACGACCAGCTCTGTTTCGTTTGAGGAAATCAATCGCCTTGGTTGCCGCCTGTTCATCTTCTACGATGATATGCTGACTGCTGGCTCCTAGCGCAATCTCTAAAGCAGTTTGATAATGCACATCAAAGGTCAGGTGCTCACTGACTGCCCCAATAATCCCACCAAGGCGGTCTTTTTCTTGGAGAACACTCTTAACACCTGCATAAAAGTTACTATGATTTCTCAGGATATTTTCCAAACTTTGGGCTCTAGCCTGCTTGTTTTTGAGACTATCCAGACGGTCAAAGAGTTGACTTTGTTGAGCTTGATAGGAAGTTTTCTGTTCCTCTTGCTCCTTGGAACAGATTTGGTAATCTGACAATAATTTCTGAACTTGCTCCTTGGCAGTTTCAAGCTCTTCTTTTTGATGACTAGCCTTCTCTTTAGCTGTAGCTAACTGTTCTTTCAACTTTTCTAGTTGATCTGCTTGTTTTTGAGAAAGCTGACGACTATTTTCCAATTCATTCTCAATACGGGTCAGATGGTTTGAGACATCCGCTTCTTCTTGTAAAAGAGATACAAAGCGTTCACGTAAGAGCTCAATCATCTGATCTGGATCGTCTGAAAAAGCCAGCAATTCAGCTTCTAAACGATTGAGTTTTTGATTATTTTGGACTAGATTTTCTTCTAACAGAGCTAAAGAGCTTTCCTTATCAGATTTTTCTTTGCTGAGTGAATTTCTCTTATCCTCCAAAGCAGCCAAACGAGCTTGTGCTTCCTGTTGATTCAGAGCTACTTGCTCAGATTCCAGTTTCGATAGGGCTAATTTTCTCTCTAAATCACTAATCAGACTGGTCAAATCCATCAAACTGACTTGGTCTTTGGCCATTTCAGCCTGTAAATCTTGGCGTTGCTTTTTAAGAGTTTGATTTTCTTCTTCTAATTTTTCACGCTTTTGGTAATAGCTCATCAAGAGTTCCTGAACCTGAGCTAACTCTTCTTCTGTCGAGTCTAGTTCAGCTTTATTTTCATTGATTTGAGCAACCAGAACGTCTAAATAAATAGCCTTGCGTTGTCCTTCCAAGTCTAGAAATTTACGAGCATTTTCAGCTTGCTTCTCAAGAGGCTTGATTTGATTGTCCAACTCGTAGATAATGTCCTCTAAGCGGTCTAAATTATCCTGAGTTTGTTGTAGTTTACTCTCAGTTTCTTTTCGACGAGTCTTGTATTTTAAAACTCCAGCAGCTTCTTCAAAAATAGCTCGGCGTTCCTCAGGCTTGGAGTTGAAAATCTCCTCAACCTTCCCTTGGGAAATGATAGAGAAGGAATCTCGTCCCAAACCTGTATCCAAGAAAAGATCATGAATATCACGCAGACGGACTTTCTTTCCGTCAATCTTGTATTCGCTATCTCCACTACGATAGATATGGCGTTCTACCCTGATTTCTTGTCCTGCATCCTTGATAAATCCGTCATGATTATCCAGAGTCACAACTACAGAAGCATAATTGAGAGGTTTGCGACTTTCGGTCCCAGCAAAGATAACATCCGGCATCTTGCCACCACGGAGACTCTTGACACTTGACTCCCCCAAGGCCCAACGCAGACTTTCTGTAATATTGGACTTTCCAGATCCATTGGGTCCAACAACTGCCGTCACACCTTGGTCAAAGACGACCTTGGTCTTATCAGCAAAAGACTTGAATCCCTGAATTTCGATTTCCTTTAAATACATGAATCCAGCCCTTTCTCAACGGCATTTTTTGCAGCTTCCTGCTCTGCTAGTTTCTTAGAACGACCTTGACCTTGACCAATGCTCTTACCTTCGACAAGAACTTCTACATCAAAGACCTTATCGTGGGCAGGACCCGTTTCAGAAATCACCTGATAACGAATAGCCACATCCCCATTGACTTGAAGTAACTCTTGGAGATGGGTTTTGTAGTCTGTAATCATCTCAAATTCGCCTGCTTCAACCTTAGGAATCATGACTTGATAGATAAATTCCTTGACCTTGGCCACATCCTTGTCCAAAAGGAGGGCACCAAGAAAAGCTTCAAAGGCATCACCAAGAATGGTGTCACGATTGCGTCCACCAGACTTTTCTTCCCCCTTACCCAGCTTGATAAACTGATCAAACTGGCAATCACGCGCAAAACCAGCCAAACTCTCCTCGCGGACAATCATGGCACGGAGTTTGGACAAATCACCCTCAGGTTTTTTAGGGTATTTTTTATACAGATATTCTGAAATCAATAACTGTAGAACAGCGTCTCCTAAAAATTCCAAGCGTTCATTGTGTGAAATTTTTAAGAGGCGGTGCTCATTGGCATAACTCGTATGAGTAAAGGCAGTCTCCAGTAAATTTTTGTCTGCAAATTCGATTGCAAAATGGTTCTTTAGTACAGTTTGTAATTCTTTCATACCAACCTCTTTCTAACTGATAACAGTCCTTTTTATTATATCAAAAAAAGCCCCCTGAGTCACTTTAAAACGGGACTGGAGAGCATTTGGGAATTCTTTAAAAAGAGATTTTCAGTTTTAAGGGCCAATTTAGGGCTGTGTAAAGAAAAAAGCCCTATTAAAGGCTTTTTAGGATGTTTACATCCACCCTGAGGGAATCGAACCCCCATCTCAAGAACCGGAATCTTACGTGATATCCATTACACTAAGGGTGGAAACTTGTTTTATTATAACAGAAATTTGCTTTAATAACAAGTTTTTTTCTAGTGAGATAGCCCGTCTTAGTGGGAAGCATCCCCATTCCAGATAGAGTTTTTCACGATCACATAATCAACGTGTTTAAGGTCAGCAACCTGACGTCCACCTGCATAGGAAATAGCACTTTGAAGGTCTTGTTCCATCTCAGTTAAAGTGTCTTGCAGATGACCTTTGGCAGGAAGCAAGATACGTTTGCCCTCCACATTTTTGTAAGCACCTTTTTGATATTGCGAGGCTGAACCGTAATATTCTTTGAACTGTTCACCATCGACTTCAATCGTTTTCCCTGGACTTTCGATGTGTCCTGCAAAGAGGGAACCAATCATGACCATGCTGGCACCGAAACGGATAGACTTGGCAATATCGCCGTGAGTACGAATTCCTCCATCAGCGATAATCGGTTTACGAGCAGCCTTAGCACACCAGCGTAGAGCAGCCAACTGCCAACCACCTGTACCAAAACCAGTCTTGACCTTGGTGATACAAACCTTACCAGGACCGATTCCAACCTTAGTCGCATCCGCACCAGCATTTTCCAATTCACGTACAGCTTCTGGTGTTCCCACATTTCCAGCAATGACAAAAGTATCTGGCAATTCTTTCTTGATGTGTTGAATCATAGAAATCACGCTATCTGCATGACCATGAGCAATGTCAATCGTGATGTATTCTGGAGCATCAGCCTTGAGCTGGCTAACAAAATCATACTCATAGTCTTTAACACCGACAGATATAGAAGCAATGAGACCTTGCTCGTGCATGCGTTTAATAAAAGGAATGCGTCCTTCCTCATCAAAACGGTGCATAATGTAGAAGTAGCCCCCTTTAGCTAGTTGCTCTGCTACATTTTCATCCAAAATCGTCTGCATATTTGCTGGTACAACAGGTAGTTTAAAGGTATGATTTCCTAGCGTGACACTTGTATCTGCTTCTGCACGGCTTTTAATCACACATTTATTTGGAATCAATTGAATATCTTCGTAATCAAAAATTGGAAATTCATTTAACATATCGATGTCTCGTTTCTTTTGTAATGACCTACCTATGCTTTCGCATCACTACGTCTTTTCCGACGTTTCCTTAATTTATTATAAACTAAAGTACAGTTTCTGTCAAATAATTTCATAAATTAAAATATATTGTTCGGTTTTTATTGTGTAAATAATAAAAGAAAGAGGAGAGATTATTTTCTCCCCACTTCGTTAGCAATATTCCTTTTAAATATTTCTTCGGAGTTTTCCAGCATTTCACAAAATTCACTATAAGATGAAGACTTCTGAGGAATTTGGATAGACCATTTCTTCAACAAAGCTCCATAACCTGCTAGCTTTCCTATCTCATTATCAACAACCTTGTCCTTGCTCGGAAAAACAAGACCAGCCTTCTCAGCTTTTAAAATATAAGAATAGGAAATCAGCTGGAATAAGTCCTCACGGTTGATTCCTTTTTCAGTCAATTCCAGTATTTTATACTTAGCATCTAATACTATTTTAAGCTCTTCTTGATAAAAATCTGGATATACTTTTCTTTCTTGACTAGAAAATACTGAAATTCCGTCCGTCTTATCTTTATTCCGTGGATGGATAAAATCTTTTGGCAACAAAGTATGAACATACTCTTCCCAAAGCCAGGCAACATCAAAAAGAATACCATGAATTTTTTGATCTTGATACCCTAAACCGTGCTTTTCTTGGTTTAGGATCATCAGACAAAGTTCTTGTAATTTTCTGTACTCGTGAAAGTATGCATGACGTAGAGGTTTAGATTGATTTACCCGAATAATCTTAGCACGATCAGCTAGTTTATAAGAGGGCGTTACACGCACGATTTCAGCTACGTTTTCACGACTAGTTGAGAGATTATCTAGTACCCCTTGACCAATGCTTTTCTGGTTCTTAATGTATTCAATAGTGTGACGGACCAACTGCATGAGGGGATTATCATAGGTGAACTCTCTCGTTGTGTAGGCAATATTTCCCGTGAAAGGAAGATTTTTATTGAGATGGTTTCTTACATCAATCACTCCCTTAACATTACTGTCATTATGAGAAAATCGATGGTATTCCTTATAAAGACCTTTTCGAATAGCAGCTTGTAGATACTTGGGGAAGAGATACATCAAAAGTTGATAAAGCCTCTCTTCACGAGACAAAGCAACATCTAAACTAGTGAGATTGATATTAAGAACCTTGTGTAAGAGATAATGCAAAAAATGGTCATTACTCTCATCAGAAAAACGAGAGGAAATCGTTAATCTTTCCTGACCACAACCCAGAAAACCAATCACATTTCCTGTCTTGATTTCCTGATTAACTGTTTCAAAGATTTTTTGGTCCTTTTCTAAGTCAGGAGAATTCTTTAAATCATTTGGAAAAATGAAAACACGTTCATCTTGGGATAGACTTTCCAAGGTTCTGTCTAAAAGAAGATTGCTTAGTTTAGGATATTCTTCAACAAATTCTTCTTTAACAATCTTGTGTTGATTATCAGTGATCCGCATCATCGTTTTCATCGCCTTCATTGTCATCAGCTACTGCCTGATCTTTTTGCTCATTCTTTGTCAGATCGAATGCTTTTTTCAATGTTTCTAGAGTTTCAGCTTCATCATAAGAACCACGTACATAATCTTCCAAAAGTGGTTTGAGATAATCAGACCAGAGTAATTCATAATCATAATCCAATTCTTTTAAATTACGGAAATAACTTGGTCCGATATGATAATGACTATTTAATTCCTGAACATTTTCAATAGCAGCATTCAAGTTTCTTAGTCGAGTCTTAGCTTCTTCAGCACGCTCACCTAGTTTTTCATCTAGAATGTGAAGTCGACTTTCAGCCGTAACTTCAACAAAGCGGAAACGACGACGCATAGCAAAATCAAAGGTATCTACTGAACGGTCTATGTCGTTCATAGTCCCGATGATATAGACATTTTCAGGAATATAAAACTTGTCATCGCTTTCGTGTAGATTAGCATATTGGGTAGAAACACTTCCCTTTTCGCCACGATAGTCAGGATCAATTGAGAAAAAGAGTTCTCCAAAAATCTTAGAAATCTCACCACGGTTGATTTCATCGATGATGAAGACAAAATTATCTTGACCTCCGGTTTTCTTAGCGTCTCTAGCTTTCTGACAAAACTTCTTAAAAATGCCATCTTGGAGCTTAAACTCAATAGCTCCATCCCCATTTGATACCGGTCTCAACCCCTCTACAAAATCCGTATAGTCATAAGATGGGTGAAACTGTACAAAGCCTATTTGATCTTCATTGCCACCTGTTAATTCTAAGGCAATTTCTTTAGCAAGGTATGTTTTTCCCGTCCCTGGCGCACCACGAAGGATGAGGTTTGGAGACTTTAATAGAGATTGAATTAATTGATGACGAAAATTGTTTGATGAATCCATTGTACTATTTTCTTCCTTATTTTCCATAAAGAGCTTAGAATACTCAAAAAGCATAGTTCCTAATTTCGATGGCTCCAACTCAGGATAAGTTTTGGACAACAGGTCAATTATTTTATGATTTTGCAGATAAGGTCCACCTTGAGTTGTTTGAGAAACAAAGTGGCTCCAAAATTCTTTTTGACTATTAATATTTACACCAAAGAAAGGATATCCCTCAGAATAGATACAAAGTAATTTTGTCACCATAGCAGAACGGCCAACAAATTCATTTGTTGATCTTTTCATATCAAAAATAGGATTTTCAAAATTAAAACGAATACCTTCTTTGATAATTTCATACAAATCTGATTTTAATTTTGAAAATCGCTGATCCAACTCTGAAAGCGGAATGACTTTATTACCTTGATCTTTATAACTCTTTGTTTTTTCATTCCAATAAATCCCGAATTTTGAAGCTGAGCCACCAGAAATTCCAAGAAATAGATTTTTGTATTTTCCCTTCTCAAGAGCGTAGCACAAAGACTTATTTTGCAGTCCCTTTCCTATTACATATTCATCGATTGATATTGTTAAAATCCTATTCAAAGGCCATTCCTGGAGAAACTCTTCTTTTAATTTATCATTAAACTTTTCACCAGCAGTTGCCTTATTTAATAACTCTTCTTTATTTAGACTATACCATTTATAAAAATCTTCTAAACTAACTTTTCTTTTCAGCATCAATCTTACTCCTTTTATAATAATGTTCGAATAAAAAACTATATATTTCACATATAGAATATCACATCTATATAAAAAAGAAAAGAAATTCTAAAGAAAAAGTCCAGTGTCAGGAGCTTCAATGTCTCATAACACTAGACTTCTTTTTTATCTTAATAATACTCTCCCTGACGGTAGTCCCATGAGTTAAAGGTATCTGACAGGTGCATCATAATTTTATCAATGTCAAGCCCTTTGCGGATCACAACTGGAGCTGGTGAAGTTGAACGTGCTCCTCCTTGTTCTGGGATGAGTTTGCCGTCTTTATCGACCATAGAGACCATCACGCCTTGCTCGTAGCGAGTTTCAATGGTTTTGTCAGGCTGGATAGATGCCACATAGTCGTCTGCTTCAATGACAAGGTCCACTGCTCCTTCGATACGTTCTCCGATACCTTCTACCTTACCACGGTTTCCTTTTCCAGATGGGTTTGCAGATGAGGCATAGACCATCTTGCCTTCTTCCCAAAGCTTGGCAGCCAATTGTTCACCAGCTTTCCCAAATTTAATAACGAAACAGCTAGTACCACGCACGTCCGTCATGAGTTCTTCACGGCCATCCCCGTATGCTTTGAGTTTTTCAAAGGCTTCTGGTTTCCATGGAAGGATACAACCAAGAAGAATGTCTTCGTCCCAATGTTTTTGGTAAAAGGCTTCAATTTCTGGGTTGAGTTGTGCTAAAGCGCGAAGCTCATCCATGCTACCGCAGAGAACGACACCTGGTTTGTTACGGTTACGTTCTTTAGCTTCAAACTTACGTTCAAGACCAGCCTTATCACTAGTCATGATGATGTAACCAACTTTTGTAGGGCAAACAATACAACCGCCCTCACCTTTTAAAATATCATATCCTTCTTGTGAAAGTGTTCCGTTCCATTGAATGTGTTTTGTCATAGTTCTATTTCCTTTTCTATTTTTCTTCTAATCCTGCCAGTAGGCTGGTCGTTGTTTTTCATAAGCAGCAATCAAATCTTCATACTGCAAGGTAATACCGATATCATCCAAACCATTTAAGAGTTTGTGTTTCCACTCACTATCGATTTCAAAAGTGAATTCTCCAATTGGTGAGATGATTTTTTGTCGTTCCAAGTCCACGGTTACCTGGTCAGTCGGTTTGAGCTGGGCTAGCTTTTCTCTAACCTCTTTAGGCTGAACAATTGGTAACATGCCATTATTGAGTTCATTATTGTAATGAATATCACCGAAAGACCCTGCAATCACGACTTTAAAACCATAGTCCGCTAGAGCCCAAGCTGCGTGTTCTCTGGACGATCCTGCGCCAAAGTTATCCCCTGATATGAGAATACTGGCTTTGCGATATTCAGGTCGGTTAAAGACAAAGTCTGGGTCCTCAGTATACTTATCATCCAGATAACGCCAAGCATACATGAGGTACTTACCAAAGCCTTTTTTATCAATTAACTTGAGAAACTGCTTGGGAAGGATTTGGTCAGTGTCAATGTTATCATTCATAAGAGGAACAGTCGTTCCCGTATAAACTGTAAATTTCTCCATATCCTCTCCTTACTGGGCTTCTGGCATTTGCCGAACATCTACGAAACGCCCTGCAATAGCTGCCGCAGCTGCCATAGCTGGACTACAGAGATGAGTCTTAGCGCCAAAGCCTTGTCTGTCTTCAAAGTTTCGATTGCTGGTTGAGGCGCAGTGAACACCATCAGGGACCTTGTCCGGATTCATCCCTAGGCACATGGAGCAACCCGGGTCTCTCCACTCAAAGCCAGCATCTAGAAAGACCTTGTCCAAGCCCAACTTCTCAGCAGCTCGTTTCACAGGACGAGAGCCCGGAACCACGATAGCCGTTAAGTTAGGAGCAATTTTCTTCCCTTTAACAAATCGCGCAGCCAGTTGCAAATCACTGAGTCGAGCATTGGTACATGAACCTATAAAGATATATCCTAGTTCAATATCCGCTGGCTTTTGACCAGGTTCCAAATCCATATAATTGTAGGCTCGTTCATCATTCATATCCTTAATTTCTGGGAAACTACTGTCAAAGTCAACCCCCATAGCAGGGTTGGTTCCCCAGGTAACCATAGGAGCAAGGTCTGAGATATCCATCTGGATCACCTTATCGTAAACAGCATTATCATCACTGACAATTGTTTTCCAATCCGCCACAGCCTCTTCAAAGTCCTCTGGAACACATTCTCGTCCCTTGAGATAATCATAGGTGGTTTGGTCCGGATTCATGATTCCCATCTTAGAGCCAAACTCGATGGACATATTGCAGATGGTCATTCGTTCTTCCATACTCAGTTCATCAATAGCTTGTCCACGATATTCCACCACATAGCCAACACCGCAAGCAACACCGTACTTGGCAATCAAGGCTAAAATGAAATCCTTGGAATAAACTCCTTTTTGAGGAACACCAGTGAATTCTACCAACATTTTCTTGGGTTTAACCTGCCAGAGGGTCTGGGTAGCGAAGACATGCTCGACCTCACTAGTTCCAATTCCAAAGGCGATCGCTCCGAAAGCTCCGTGAGTTGCCGTATGGCTGTCTCCACAGACAATGAATTTCCCCGGTTGGGTCCGTCCTGTTTCTGGACCAACCATATGAACTATCCCCTGCTTTTCAGAACCGTGGGCTGCATGTTCAATCCCAAACTCCTCAACATTTTCAGCCAGCTTATCAATTTGAGCCTTGGAAATTACATCTCGAATATCATAGATATTGACAGTTGGTACATTGTGGTCAAAGGTGCCAAATGTCAAGTCTGGTCGTCTCAATCTGCGACCTGCATCTCGCAAACCTTGAAAAGCTTGAGGACTGGTCACTTCATGAATATAGTGCTGGTCCACATACATGAGTTGGGGTTGCCCCTCTTCTCCCGTGATGACATGACGGTCCCATAATTTATCAAAAATTGATTTTCCTGCCATCCATTACCTCCAAATAACATATAAGGCTACTAGTGTGGTCACCATCCCAAGAAACCAAACTGTTTTAAAATACCATTTTCGAGTCTTGTGATGAAAGGTGATTCCTGCTAGCCAGGCACCAAAACCACCACAAGCAAAGGCTAAAATGAGTAAGATTTTCTCTGGGATGCGCCAAGCTCTTCTCCTTGCCTTGGATTTGTCAATGCCATAAATCAAGAAAATCATGACATTCCAAATCAAAAGGACTAGAGTAATTTTTTCGTCTAACTTCATAACCTTGCAATAATGGCTTCTGTCATTTCCTTGGTAGAAGCCTGTCCACCTATATCTCTTGTTAAAACACCAGCTGCCAGACTTGCCTCAACAGCACGCTCGACACGCTCTGCATCCTCATAACGTCCGAAACTATCTCTCAACATCATG
Source organism: Streptococcus sp. HMSC077D04 (assembly GCF_001808785.1). Lineage (GTDB taxonomy): Bacteria > Bacillota > Bacilli > Lactobacillales > Streptococcaceae > Streptococcus > Streptococcus mitis_BX. Next base: position 185,128 of record NZ_KV794547.1, read on the forward strand.
GCAACTGATAAAATCATGGAAATAGGATTGGCAATTCCTTGACCTGCAATATCAGGCGCTGAACCGTGAATGGGTTCATAGAGACTTGGGCCATTTTCAGAATGACTGGCTGATGGCATAACCCCAAGTGTGCCAGATAAAACGCTTGATTCATCTGAGAGAATATCTCCGAAAAGATTTTCTGTCACAATGACATCAAACTTAGCAGGATTGGTAATCATGAGCATGGCAGCTGAGTCCACTAACTGGTATTCCAAGGTCACATCTGGGAAATCCTGTGAGACCTTCTCAGCTACTTTCCGCCAGAGTTTTGATGTTGCCAACACATTTTGCTTATCAATACTAGTAACGATTTTTCTCCGACTTCTTGCGATTTCAAAGGATTTGCGAATAATCCGTTCCACTTCCTCATAGCTATAGTCGTTGATATCACGCGCTTTGCACTCTTCAAGGATATGATCTCCAAAGTAAATCCCGCCTGTCAACTCACGCACCACGACAAAGTCTACACCAGCAATTCGTTCCGGTTTGAGTGGTGACAAATGCTTGAGACTGTCAAAGATTTTTACAGGGCGAATATTGGCATAGAGATTGAGTTCCTTACGGAGAGCCAACAAGCCTTGTTCAGGCCGAACTGCTGCTCCATCATACCGAGGACTACCGATAGCCGCTAGGAGAATGGCATCTGCTTCACGACATACCTTGAGGGTTTCATCAGGTAAGGGATGCCCTGCAGCATCGATACCTGCACCTCCAAAAGGTCGTCTATCAATCTCATAGTCAAAACCTGTTTTTTCAGCTAGGGCTTCCAGAACCTCTAAACCAGCCTCCATAATTTCTGGGCCGATTCCGTCCCCTGCTAGAGCTACTATTTTCTTTGTCATAGCCTTCTCCTTTACACACTAGGCATATCGCGGTAAGAAACACTGCGTCCCATCTCACCAGCATTCTCTTTTTGAACAAAGGTATTGGCATTGATATAGGCAATAGCCGAAGCCTTCAACACATCGAAATCAAGCCCTGCTGCATTAAAGATGGTTTCTGTATCTCTGTTTTCAACAGTGACCAAGACCCGAGCTTGAGCATCGATTCCATCTGTCACCGCATCTATAGTGTAGGATACCAAGCGGACAGATTGGTTAAAGAACTTATCGATAGCGTTAAAGATTGCTTCAACAGAACCTTGCCCTGTCGCATTAAATTCGACTTTCTCACCATCCATATTGGCTAGGCTAACGAGTGCTTCAATGTCATTATCTGCATGGGTTTGCAGTTGTAAATCATCAAAATGGAAGCCTTCTGGATTTTCAACCATGGTTCCAGCTACCAGAGCACGAATATCTGCATCTGTGATTTCTTGCTTTTTATCAGCCAGCGCCTTGAACTTAGCAAAGAGTGGTTTGATATCCTCTTCTGAAAAGTCTAGGGCCAATTCTCTTAGTTTTTCAACAAAGGCATGGCGACCAGACAATTTTCCAAGTGGAAGACTATTACTCTTAACACCGACTAATTCAGGAGTGATGATTTCATAGGTAAGAGGATTTTTAAGGACTCCATCTTGGTGAATACCAGATTCGTGAGAGAAGGCATTGCCACCAACCACAGCCTTGTTTTTAGGAACTGGAATACCAGAGAAGCGAGAAACCATTTCTGACGTATTGATGGTTTCATTTAAAACAATACTGGTTTCTGCTTGGTAGTAATCTTGGCGAATATTGAGAGCCACTGCAATTTCTTCAAGAGCAGCATTCCCAGCTCTCTCACCTATTCCGTTGATAGTTCCTTCGACACGTCCTGCCCCATTCTTGACAGCAGCAAGGCTATTAGCCACTGCCATTCCAAGGTCATCATGACAGTGAGGTGAATAGATAATCTGACGATCTGTCTTGACATTCTCAATCAAGTGTTTGAAGATGGCTCCGTACTCTTCTGGAGTGGTGAATCCAACCGTATCAGGAATATTGATATAAGTCGCACCTGCATCAACCGCTGTTTGAACAACTTGCAAGAGGAAATTCAACTCTGTTCTGGTCGCATCCTCTGGAGAGAATTCAACCACTTCAAACTTAGAACGGGCATAAGAAACATGCTCTTTAATAGCTTCCAAAATCTCTTCCTTGCTCTTATTGAGCTTATATTTGCGGTGAATCGGACTGGTAGCAATAAAGACGTGAACCTGTGGATACTTAGCGTCCTTGAGGGCCTCATAACAAGCATCAATATCAGACTTGACAGAGCGTGCCAAACCAGTCACTGCCGTTTTCTTCAATACCTTAGCGATCTCCTGAACTGCTGTAAATGAATCAGGACTAGCCGCTGGAAAACCAGCTTCGATGGCTGAAATACCCCATTTCTCCAACTGTCTTGCTATGGCAATTTTTTCCTTGATTGAAAAATTAACGCCCGGTGTCTGTTCTCCGTCCCGAAGGCTGGTATCTAGAAATTCAACTGTTCTCATAAAGATCTCCCCTTTTCCAAATGTGGTTTTAAAAAAACATCTCGCTCAGAAGTCCAAGCGAGATGTTGATTCACTCCCGCTTGGTAAGCCAAACAGGACTAATGCTTTTTGCACTAGCCCGAGTACCTCAACAACAAAGCGAATTGATTAAACTTAGCTGTTTTCATGTTTGACTTTCTCCTTCGTTTGATATCTTGTTTAGTATTTTAGCATAGGCAAAAGTACTTGTCAAGAAAAAATCCAATATTTTCTGAAAATTTCTTCAGTAGAGAATATTTTGCTAATTGAAAGTTCTTGAAAAATATTGAAATGTTTCATTTTTTAGTGGTTAAGTTCCAACTTTTTTCTATCAATTCTAGCACTTCTTCATCTGATAAAGCATCATCAAGCGCCACACTAATCCAGTAGCGTTTGTTCATATGAAAAGCTGGATAAATACCTTTATTTAAAAGTAAATCAGCTACTTGGTCATGTTTGAGGTTGACTGCTTCCACCTGTCCTTCTCTGCCCTTTTCCAACTTATCCCAAGAGATTTTCATCAAGACGGCATACCACTTTTTATTGCCTTCGTGTCTTAACACTGCTGTATCAGGTGATTTTTCCCACAGATACTCCAGCTGATTACCATACTTTTCTTGAACTTTAGTCATGATTCGTTTAGTCTGAGGACAGATAAAATCTTGCACATCAAAACAAGCCTTCCGAATCTGGTAAAGAATCTCCAGACAAGCCTCACGGACACTTGCAACAAAACTTCCTTTAAAACTTTCCATATGGACTTGAGGATAGAGGTCACCAGTCTCATGGTCAAAGACTTGAAAACTCACATTATCAGCAGTGATGGATACAGTCATGACAAAGTCACCTTGCAAAATCTGGCAACTATAGGTCCAGACTCCACTATTTTCTACAAAACCATAGGCAAAAGCTTTTTCTTGATTAAACTGATAGGATTTAAATATTTCAAACATAAGCGAAAACTGCTACCCAAGGCTAGCAGTTCCTTTCTATTTTTTAAAAGATAACCTTAGTTCCATGTAATTGTGTCACGCCAAGCTGGTCTATAAAGGTTTGACGGTTGTCAAGGCCAATCCCCCCACCTGGTAGAATTTCAATCTTACCTTTAGCGTGCTCTAAAATTCTGTGATAGTGAGCAAAACGTTTGTCTAGAGAGTCGCCAGATACACCAGCGCGAGTCAGGATACGAGTGACACCAGCTTGGCTGAGCCAGTCAATAGCTTCTAACTGGTCTTCTTCGCTCAATTCATCAAAGGCCATGTGAAAGACAATTTCCATTCCTTTTGATGCAGCTATTAACTTCTCAAGATTAGGCTTATCCAACTTCTTATCAGCAGTTAAAACCCCAAATACAACCCCTTGACTTCCAGCCTGAGCGGTCAACCGAATGTCTTCTAACATGATATCAATTTCTAGGTCATTATAGACAAAGTCGCCACCACGTGGACGAATCATGGTCATGATGGTCGTATCGTAGTTAGCTGCCAATTCAACCGCTGCCTTGGTCACTCCATAGCTGGGAGTTGTCCCACCAACTGCTAGATTGTCACAGAGTTCGATTCGACGAGCTCCAGCCTGCATCGCTTTTTCAAGCAAGGTCACATTTTCAGCACAAAATTCGTAAATCATTTGATTCTCCTTGAAGATTACTTTAAATTTATTATATCATATTATTGTAAATATGCTTTCAATTTTATCAAGGCAAATAACTACTGTTTTAACTATTCTTTGTCTGGAATGACCTTGAAGAGATAATAGGTGATAAAGATGGTCAAAGCTCCCAGACCGATTTTTACTGGTAAAAGAGGGGCAAAATAAATGGAAATTCCCATCAAGATGTAGATAGATACGATGATTTTTTTCTTTCGTTCACGCGCAATGGACTTGGTCTCGCGAAAATCAGCTACATATGCTTGATAGAGCTTGGTATGATAAAGCCAATCTTCGAAGCGCTTGGAACTTCTTGAGAAACAAGCAATAGACAACAAAAGAAAAGGCGTTGTAGGCAACAAGGGTAAAACAACCCCAACAATAGCCAAGACCAGTGATAAAAAACCAATTATCAGATAAATAATACGCATAACTTCTCCTAGTTAAAATAATCTTCTTCTAGTTTCGCATACAATGGTGAATCTTGTCAAGTTCTAACCAAAAGAGCCTGAAATTAACTTTCAGGACTCTCCTCTTATTTAATCTTTTCTTCTTCGTAGTCGCCATTACTACATACAACCTGCTTGCCACCACCACGGACTTTTTTCTCCATGAGGAAGTTGCCACATTTTGGACAGTCACGACCAACAGGCTTGTCCCAAGAGGTAAATTCACAGTCTGGATAGCGATTGCAACCATAGAAGAGGCGGTTACGTTTGGTTTTACGCTCAATGATTTGTCCCTGATGACAACTTGGACACTCAACACCAATCTCTTTCACGATTGCTTGGGTATGACGGCAATCTGGGAAATTGCTACAAGCGTAGAACTTACCAAAACGACCAAGTTTAATAACCATTGGACTGCCACACACTTCACAATCAAATCCAGCTGGTTCATCCTTGATCTGGATTTTTTCCATTTCTTCTTCAGCCTTGGCCACTTCTTTAGAGAATGGTTTGTAAAAGGAGTCTATAACACGTTGCCACTGCTCTTTTCCGACTTCGACATCATCCAGCTTGCCTTCCATTTCAGCTGTAAAGGTTACGTTTACGATATCTGGGAAATATTCAACGATGAGCTTGTTGACAATTTCCCCCAACTCTGTCGGTTCAAAACGTTTGGATGCAAGGCGAACATAATAACGTTTCTGAATGGTTTCAATGGTTGGCGCGTAGGTTGACGGACGTCCAACTCCATTTTCCTCCAAGGTCTTGATAAGGGTCGCTTCAGAATAACGGGCAGGTGGTTGGGTGAAATGTTGCTCTGGTTTGCTATTGACCTGTTTGACCACATCTCCCACAGCCATATCTGGTAACATCTTATTCTTGTCAGAATCATTATAAATGGCAAGATAACCATCAAACTTAACCTGACTACCATTTGCAGCAAATTGAACTCCATTTTGAGACAATTTAACAGCCATGGTATCAAAGACAGCAGCTGTCATCTGGCTAGCTACAAAACGATTCCAGATAAGGGTATAAAGCTTGAGCTGATCCTTGTCCAGATACTTAGCAATACTTTCAGGTGTATTAAAGACGCTAGACGGGCGAATCGCCTCGTGGGCATCCTGAGCTCCAGAAGCATTTTTAACCTTGCTACCATGCTTAGAATACTTGCTACCAAAACGATCCGTAATGAAACTTGCTGCTTCGTTCTGCGCTACAGGACTGATACGAGTCGAATCGGTACGCATATAGGTAATCAAACCTTGCACACCAGAACCAATATTAATCCCTTCATAAAGCTGTTGGGCAACCATCATGGTTTTTCGAGTACGGAAATTGATTTTATTGGCAGCATCCATCTGCATAGATGAAGTAGTATAAGGTAAAGGAGCATTGCGTTTGCGCTCTTTCTTATCCACCTGATCCACTGAAAAATCTTTACCAGTCAGACGAGACAAGACTTCCTTGACCTCATCATTACTAGTCAGTTTCAGCTTTTTACCATCGACACCATAGAAGGAAGCCTGAAATTGCTTGGTTCCCTTTTTAAAGACACCATCAATTGTCCAATATTCTTCTGGTTGGAAGGCATTAATTTCATTCTCACGGTCAATGATTAACTTAAGCGCAATAGACTGAACGCGACCTGCTGACAAGCCCTTCTTGACCTTTTTCCACAAAATAGGCGAAATCGAATAGCCTACCAAGCGATCCAAGACACGACGAGCCTGTTGTGCATCGACCAAGTCCATATCAATCTTGCGTGGTTCTTTAAAAGCATTTTTGACCGCATCCTTGGTGATTTCATTGAAGACCACACGGTTGGCATCATTTTCATCTAAGTTGAGAATATGGGCCAAATGCCAAGAAATCGCTTCTCCTTCACGGTCCGGGTCACTCGCCAGAAAGACTTTATTAGCTTTTTTGGCTTCTTTTTTCAAGTCATTGATAAGAGGACCTTTGCCTCGGATATTGATATATTGCGGTTCGTAATTATTTTCAATATCGACTGACATACTGGATTTCTTCAAATCACGGATATGCCCGACACTGGCTAAAACCTTATAGTTTCTGCCTAGATATTTTTCAATCGTCTTGGCCTTAGCAGGCGACTCCACGATTACTAGATTTTTTTTAACTGTTGATTTTTTCTTTTTTGTTGCCGTAGCCACAGTATCACACCTTTTCAAAGTAATAAACTTTATAAAGTGTAAACCATTTTGCCATAACTGTCAAGACTTAGCTCCTATATATAGAAGAAAAGTTTGTCTAGTAAGCGGACTTTCTTCTTATACTCAATGAAAATCAAAGAGCAAACTAGGAAGCTAGCCGCAGGCTGCTCAAAACACTGTTTTGAGGTTGCAGATGGAAGCTGACGTGGTTTGAATTTGATTTTCGAAGAGTATTAAAATTCAAATTCCGCAAGCACATCTTGCCCACTTGTGACCAATTTTGCCCCTTCTTGAATCAAATGATGGCAACCGTCTGATAATCCATCTAAAATACTTCCAGGAATAGCAAAAACATCGCGTCCTTCTTCCATTGCTCTCTCACAAGTAATGAGGCTACCTGAGCGCATCTTAGCCTCTGCTACGATAACACCTCGACAAAGTCCAGCGATGATGCGATTACGGGCAGGAAAATGAAATTTCAGAGGTTGTTCGCCAGGTCCATATTCACTGAGAACCAGATGGTCATTGCCGATGTAGTCTTGCAAGCGTTTATTGGCTTTAGGATAAAACACATCCAGTCCTGTTCCAATCACTGCAATGGTTTTTCCGCCATTCTGCAGGGCTGCCATATGAGCTGCTGTGTCAATGCCCTTGGCTAATCCACTGACTATAACCAGTTCATTTTCCAAGCCCTGAATGACTTTTTCAACTGACTTAACTCCCTGTTTGCTACAAGCACGACTTCCTACGACTGCTACCTTCGGGAATTTCAAGAGATCAAGATTTCCCTTGTAAAATAATAGTACAGGCGCATCATATATTTCACTCAAATCCCAAGGATAACAGTCATCTAAAATAGAGAAAGATGGAAATTTTTGAAACTCCTTCTCCAAATGCGTATCGTCTATCTGAAAATAACGTTCCATAAAAACAGCTGGATTTCGGCAACCTGATATATCTGCAATATCACCTAACAACAGTTCTTGATCAACATTTTCACCGTATTCTAGGACATTCAAAATCTGTTGATTGGTCAAACCTGATTTTTTTAACTTATAGATTTCATAGTTTGTGATTTTCATAAATATCTCCATTTCTTTTTCTACTCATCTATTTATTCGTAAAAAATCAAAAAAACATCCGACTATTTTAGCCAGATGTTGGAATCTTTAATTTTCGTTTTTAAGAATTTCTTCCAATTTATGATAGTCTTGGACACTATCGATTTCATAGATGCTATTGCCTTCTAATTCTTCAACATAGACATCTAGCTCTTTGATGTTATCCTTAACCATATTGTCCCAGTAGAGATCAACAAATTCACCACTTGCATAGGCCTTGTCGATAAAGCTGACAATCTTTTCTGCAGTTGGAGCATCCCAGAAGGATACACCACTAAGGATGCGACCTGCCTTGCTATCAACAATAATGTCTTGAACTTTGTAGTCATCGCCATAGACTAAGAACCATTCATTAGTACAATCTTCACGATAGACACTAAAATAAGTCGAACGTGTCAAATCATTACGGAACATATTTTTAAAGAGATAGTTATCTGCATCAATAACATAACTGTTTGCCAATTCTTCTTTTACAAGATAGAGAGAGTAAAAGTTATTGTAATCAGCGTATTTATCATTGAAAACGAGTCGAACTCCGTATTTTTCTTTTAAGTAATCGAATTGTTCTTTAAGGTAACCAACGATGATGATGATATCATTGATTCCTTTTTCTTTGAGAAACTCAATTTGGTATTCAATCAAAGGTTTTTCATTAACCTGAACCAAGGCTTTAGGGGTATTTTCAGTCATAGGACGCAAGCGAGTTCCCAATCCCGCTGCTAAGATGATAGCTTTCACACGAATCTCCTTTATTCTTTAATAATAATATAAACTCCAGCAATGACGACAAGTGACGTAATAATTGTCAACATATCTAGCGGTGCACCCAAGAAAACAACTGCAAACAAGACTGTCCATACTACATAGCTCACATTCAAGCCTGTAGCCTTGGCTGGTTGCAAGCGATTGATAGCGATATAATAAGCCAAATAGGAAATCATATCAAAAGCTGCAAAGACAATCATAAGACCTAACAATTGTCCATTGGCCACTTCTGCAAATGACTGATGAGAGAAGAGCACAATCACTAGATAGGACAAGAATGAAGTCACTTGACGGATTAAGAGGGCTTCGATTTCACTCAATTCACTTTCCATGGCAAAAGAACTAAGAACACTTTCGCTTCCCCATGCAATAGCACAAACCAAAGCACAGAGAATCCCAATGTAGAAGGAATTGACCTGTTCAACCTTATAGGTCTGGGCAATAATCCCTCCAATAATCAAGACAATACCAAATACAGTATTTTTCGAAATCTTGTGCTTCAAAAAGAAGAAAGCCAATAAAACTGAAATCGCAGGGTAAATAGCCGATACAGATGAAGCCAAGGAGCTACCGATATACTTAACTGCATAAAGATTGGCCTGCATACCAATAGGACCTGCTAATAAGGCTCCTATGATAACACTGACATTGCGAATATTTAAGAAAATTGAGAGACGAACTTTTCCTTCTTTTACCAAGAGAAAAGCTAGTAAGATAAAGATACTCAAGAAATCGTGAGCAGCGGCCACCACAAAGGGCGACAAATCTGTAAAAATTGAAAAGATGTAAGCGCTAATTGTTAGACCTAACCCCCAGAAAACACCTGAGAGTAGACCGAAGGAAACTCCATTTTTATTTTTCATATGAACCTCCATAATTAGCCAGACCTTTAACAGCTCTTTGGTAACGACTCACACCATAGTCACCAAAATCTGCACCTTGCTCTTCTTTGTAGACTGTCCATAGACTCCAAATAGCATCTTGTAAAATTTTATAAATGGCAATCTTTTCACGAGAGACAGGTGTTTGGTCACTCTCATAGTGAGATAAGAAAGCTTCTTCCTCTTGGGGAGTGAATTCAGATTCTAAAAAGAGGGCAGCCAAATCCCACATTGGATCATTCATTGATGAATATTCCCAGTCAATCAGATAAAGTCGTCCTTGAGGTGATTCGATAAAGTTTTCAGGCACCAAATCGATATGACAAGATTTTCTGTCAACACCTAAGTCAGCTAGTCTTTTCTCTAAGGAGAAGACTTCTTCTCGAACTGCTTCATAGTTAGCATAAGGAATCTCTTCTTCAATCAAGGATTCGTATTTTTTGATTTCTTCAAAAGGAGCAAATTCTCCTCTTAATTCCTTACCAGAAGCATGAATGGTTTGTAAAATTGGAGCAATTTTATCGAACTTGGTCTTGATTGTAGTTGAATCAAGTGTAATCGCAGATTCGATATACTCATTTACTTTGATACCAGCTTCAATATCAAAAAGATAATTTTTGACATCTAAGTCTAAATCTTTAAGTAGTTCAAGATTGTACTTTTCATCTTGACGATTGATAAGCTTTTCTGTCCCTTTACCAAAGAACTTAACAATGTATTGCTTATTTGTTGTTTTGACCAAATAGTTTTGATTGGTCATTCCACCCAGTTGTTCAACACTGAGGACTTCCTCTTCTTCACTAAGTAAGGAAGAAATTTTTTCTTTAATAATTTTCTCCACAATTAACCTCCAGCACTTATACTTCCCACTTAAACACAGTTTTAAAGGCCGTGTTTAAATCGGTCGCAAAGATACGGTGAATATCTTTAATTTCTCTTACAGGTTCTTCTAGATAAAGGATATTTTTAAGACGATTGGCAAATTTCTTGACTTCCATCATTTGGATTGCATTTTCAAAATCGATGCGACCAGAACGAGAGGAACCAACCAAGAGCAAACCTTTTTCTAAGGCATCGCGTGTATTGAGATTGACTTTATACTCACTAACTCCCATCATGAGAATCGTTCCCTGAGGACGAATGTAGCGAATCAAGTCATTAATAGCTGGTCCAGTACCATCACCACCACAACACTCAAAAGCATGGTCAAAGGCCAAATCTTCAGGAATATTATCAGTAATATAGCATTCCTTGGCAAAAGAGAAGAGTTCCAACTTTTCCCAATGACGACCAATAACCACAATCTCTGCTTCTGGTAGAGTATAGTTGATAATATTGGCAACCACAAAAGCTAAACTTCCATCTCCGATGACGGCGATTCGGTCCCGCTTGCTATGAGCAAGTGTCAATAAGCGATTCATAGCATGCATACCGACACTGACAAACTCTGTAATGGCTGCAACCGTATCTTCGATAGCATCATAAGGCACCACACGATCTTTAGGGAGAGAAACAAATTCTCTCATAAAGCCATCAAAGCCACTAGACAAGAAATGGGTCCCTATCATGTAGTTTTCATAGAATTCTTCATCACTCTGCATAGGAGGCTGATTGGGAATCATGACAACTTTTTGACCAACCTCGTAGGTTCCTGTCGGGTCAGAAATAACGGTTCCACATGACTCGTGAATCATTGCCATTGGAAGTTTTTTATTCAAAATCTTCGGATCACGTTTTCCTTGGTAGTAACGCTGATCCGCATGACAGACCGCCATATAATTAGGGCGGATGAGGATATGATTCTCTTGGTCAATAGCCTCTTCCTGATATTTGACATTGATAAACTTAGGCTTTGTTAGTTGGTAAATTTGATTAATCATTTTATTACTCTTCCTCAATCATGCTTTTTGCAATCTTCAAATCTGTTACTGTAGTAATTTTCAGATTTGAATATTCACCCTTAGCCAAGGCTACATCTTTTCCTTTGATTACAAAGATTTTACATGCATCTGTTAAGATTTCTTTCTCTTCGGCAGAGAGAGAACCGTAAAGATCCATGAAGTCCTTGCAACGGAATGTTTGAGGTGTTTGTCCTTGATAGAGGTGAGCACGATTTGGAATATCTGTAATAAATTGACCGTTAGTACTTTCAACGATAGTATCAACCGCTTCTACCACTGTGTCCACTGCGTCATGATTTTGAGCAAGTTTGATATTGTCTTGAATCATACGAAGCGTAATGAATGGACGAACAGAATCGTGGGTAACAACGATGTCCTCTGGAGTAAGCGGACGATAAGCATCAATGGCTTCAATGATTTTCTCAATACTCGTATTACGGTCAGCACCACCTTTTGTAATGATGATACGATCTTTATGAAGAGGTAGATATTTATCTACAAGATCCTCTGCATGGGAAACCCAGTCTCCATGAACCCCAACCACAATTTTTTCAATACTTGGTTCCAAGACAAATTTTTCAATTGTATGAATCAAAATAGGTCGATCACCTAGCTCTAAAAATTGTTTTGGCAAATTACTGATTCCCATACGTGTGCCAGTTCCACCGGCAAGAATTCCTGCATAAATCATCTATTTTCTCCTTTGTCTTACTAAAAAAACTTATTCTCTCTATTATACCACAATCTAGTCCTATCATAAAAGAAATACTAGTCATCCCGTTCTAGAATAGGAGGATTAAGCAGTTCCATTATTCAAAGAAACTAGTCCATTTCTAGTAGTGACTAGGAATTCAATAGTCATTACTAATAAATGGCTGTGAAATTTTAGAGTTCTTCAGAATAATATAGTTTTCTTAAAGAAAGCTTAAATTTATATTTTCTTAATACAAGAAAAAGCTAGGAAATGATAAATGTCCAATAGAGACACACTTCCTAACTTCTTATTTTTAGTAAAACTCACCAGTCTTAATCTTTCTTATCTTGATTTTCAGTTCCTTTAACTGCTTTTTTAAATTCAGACAGCATTTTACCGATTGACTCGCCTAGTTCAGGCAATCGCTTTGGTCCGAAGATCAAGAGAGCTCCTAAAACAATAATAATCAATCCTGGTGCTCCGATATCACGTAAGATTCCCATTTCTCTCTCCTTTCTGCTTGCGTTTCATAATGTGTTTGCTGATAGCAATACTCAATTCATAGAGTAATATCAAGGGGGCAGTCATTGCCAAATCGCTGACAAAGTCAGCTGGTGTCAAGATGACTGCGAGTACCAATAAAATAAAATAAGCATATCGGCGATAAGCAATCAATAATTCTGGTTCAATGAGTCCAATTGACGTCAAAAAGGCAATGATAACTGGCAATTCAAAAATCAGAGCCAAGGGCAAAGTCGTTTGAAAAACAAAGGACAGATAATTTTGAGCTGTTAACTGTGTTTCAAATAGTCCTTCTCCTAGCCCTAATAAAACCTGAAGTAAGGCTGGTGTTACAAAGTAAAAACCAAAAGCCAGTCCAACTAGAAAACAAAGGAAACTAGCTGGAATATAGGCAAAAATTGCTCTAGCTTCTTCCTTTCTTAAACCAGGTTTGATGAAAGACCAAATATGATAAACTGTATAAGGTAGGGTGATGGTAAAGGCCATCAGACTAGCCAAACGTATGTATATCCATAAAATATCATTAGGACCTAAAACAATCAACTTTTGCTGAAAAGATTGGGTCACATACTGATAAATCTGGTCTGCAAAAAGCAGAGAAACACAGAATACCAAAAAGAAACAAATGACCACTGCCAATAATCTCTTTCTAAATTCTACCAGATGTTCAACGATTGTCAATTCTTTTCTATCCATCTATTCTTCACCCTGTCTGAAAGTGACAATCAAAACGATAACAACAAAGATTAGCTGACTGACCAAGCCTTCCCAACTTGGATAAATTCCAAGAAGGTCGATTGTTGGAAATCCTGTCAGCAAGTGGTTAGGAGCCATATTGGTCAACTGAAGAGCATGGACACTAACTCCCAGCATCTTGAAGGCTAGGGCATAAATCATCCAAGTCAGGATAAAGAAGACCTTATGTGGCAGGAAAAATTGACTGGCCTTGTTCATCACAAGGGCAATAATTATCAGAACCAGCAAGGCAAGTGAAATCCCCAAGACAAACTCAAAGCTGGAAATTCTTGGTGAAATCCCAACATAAAAGAGAATGGTTTCTGCTCCCTCACGGAAAACAGCTAGAAAACTGAGGGCAAACATGGAAATGAAAGAACCTGTTTTGGTCACTGTTTCCATTTGCGACTCCATAAAGGCATTCCATTTTTTGACAGAAGATTTGCTGTGGAGCCAGATTCCAATCAAAATCATCATAGCAACTGCAAAAATCCCAACTGCTCCTTCGATGATTTCACGATTGGATCCTGATGTCACTGCTGGAAAAGCAATTTGCAGGATGAAAGCAATGACCAGACTGGCCATGATCCCTGTGATAGCACCACCATAAACCCACTTGAGGCCTTTTCGCAACTTGGCTGCTTTCAAGGTTGTCACCAAGGTCATAACGATTAAGAGAGCTTCTACTCCTTCTCTCAAGAGGATCAGCATGGCATCAAAGGCATTGTAACGTGCGCTAGTATCAATCTGTGATAAATCTGCAATCAGTTTTTCTAATTTTTCTTGGTAGTCCTTCTCACTTCCCTTAACCATAATCACAGGGCTTTCACTTTCCACTCTAGTATAGAGGGAAGGATTGGTTGTGCTGACAGAACCCTCAATCGTTGGCCAGATAGTGATGAATTCCTTCATACTAGCTGCTCCTGATGCTTGATCACCAGCTTGGAATTGTTCTAGAGCCTTCTTCAAAAGGGCAATACCGTCTTTAAGATTCAAATCAGAAGACGTTGCTACTACTTCTTTTCCGCTTACAAAATCATCAATAGCCTTTTTTAAGTCCTCAAAGGAAGTCTGGATCGAGTTAAAATCTGTAGGCTCGGTTTCCATGCTACTACGTAGGAAGGAAATAGCTGTTTCAACACGTCCATAATGGGCCGTACTATTGTCACGAACCACACTTTCATTGATAGTCCAAGTGGAATTCATTTTCTTAAAGGCTTCTCGCACTTTTTCCAAATCTTTGGAGGCAATGGCCTGCTCCAATGCTTCAAAACGAGGACTTAGACGGTTGACCAATTTTTCCTTTTCCGCATCTAAGTCAACAGGATTTTGTTCTTTTTCAAAGGCTAATAAGGCTGAAGAAAGTTGAGTGAGTTTGTCTTCAGTAATCTCTCCTGATTGTACTAACTTTTCCTTAACGACTTTACCAGCCTCAGAATTACTGTCTTTTACTCTTTCAAAGTCTGATGCCATCTCTGCAACGAGTTTCTGTGCTTCAGACTGATTGCCATTTTTAACCGCTTTGGACGCATCTGTGATTTTCACAAAGTAAGAACTTAGACTCTCTTGGGCACCTACTGGGGAAAGAATTAAAAATAACAAAGCTAAAACCAAGAACCAGCTTCTAGCCTTCCAATAATTTCTGACCAATGTAGCCTCCTTTCTCCACACCACCAAAGCAAGCAAAGAGTCCACTACCGATGTGAGTGATATATTCATTCATCTTATCAGTAGCACCTAGATTGGTTTGAACCTTGACAAAGTTATCAGGGTCCTTCTGGAAAGAAATGAAGAGCAGACCCGTATCAAACTGGCCAGTCTTTTCATCAATCCCATCTGAGTAAGAATAAGAACGACGTAAAAGCGGCTTGTCCACTTCCTTGGCTAAACGAACATGCGAATCATCTGGCAAAAGACTCAAATCCACTTCATCAAACTCGTTCTTCTTACCAAAGGGGGCACCACTTTTCTTGTAACGACCAAAAGTATTTTCTTGTTCTTCAAGACTAGTGCGGTCCCAGGTCTCTAAAAACATCTGAATCCGACGCACTGCCATATAAGAACCATTTTCCATCCAGTCCTTACTATCAGCCCAGATAACGCGGTCAAAGTCTTGCTCCTTGGTTGGATTTGCTGTTCCATCTTTAAAACCAAAGAGGTTACGCGGAGTCTCCATTCGATCTCCGATAGCTGCAAATCCAGACTGACTCCAACGAAGGGTCACTGCATTTCTTCCCTTACGGATGAGATTGCGAATGGCATGAAAGGCAACCTGCTCATCATCTGCACAAGCCTGAATCACAATATCCCCACCAGTATATTTTTCACGCAATTGCTCTTTAGGAAAAGGTGGCAAATCCCTAAACACTTGAGGACGCTTGTTTTCCAAGTTCATCTTTTTCAAGAAACTGGCAGACACACCAAAAGTCAGGGTCAAACGATGCGGATTAAGCCCTACTGTCTCTCCAGTATCGCTAGGAGGCAAGAGAGCATTCTGGCCATCTTTTTTGACCAATTCTCCCTCGACCAACTTGGCACTATAATCCGTCCAATCCTTGAACAACTGGATAATCTTATCCTTATCTGTCGTATGCAAGTCCAAGACAACAAAATAGATATTTTTTTGCATGGGCGTACTAATCCCAGCTTGATGTTTGCCATAAAAAGCAATTTTTTCATTTCCGTACGAGATTTTTTCTTGAGTCCCAAGCTTAGGTGCGAAAAAAGCAGAAGCACCAGAGAGTCCTAGCGCTAAACCAGCCCCTCCAATCCCTGCTTTTTTTAGAAATTCTCGACGGTCCATTTTCTTCTCAAAAAACTTTTCGTCTTTTTCAGTCATGACTCTTATTCTCCACTAAGAAATTTACCCATTTGCGATAGAGGTTCACCAAGTTTTGTCACCGCTTCTGACAATTCTTTGGTATCTTCTTTTGTCAAATCTGTATAGAGTTTATAGTGTTCCTTGTCTGTCATGTGTTTGTCCAGCAAACTATTAACAGACTTGAAATCTGCTTCCAATTCTTTAACTAGGTTAGCATCTGATTTTTCAAGTAAAGGTTTAAAGAGTTGGAAAATCTTCTCAGCTCCTTCGATATTGGCACGGAAGTCATACAAGTCTGTATGTGAGTAAATTTCCTCTTCACCTGTAATCTTGCTTGTTGCGACTTCATTAAGCAAGTCAACTGCTCCAGTCAACATAACTTTGTAGTCCACATCTACAGTTGCAATCTTGGCTTTCAATTCCTTGATATCATTGACCAACTGATCTCCATAGCTTTCAGTTCCTTTAGTTGTATTGTTTTCCCAAAGGATACGCTCGATACGGTGGAAACCTGACCAACCTTCTTCTGTCTTGTTTTCGTCCATATAGTCTGACAAACGGAAGTCAATCTTGACATCTGACTCACCAAAACTTTCGGCAATTGGTTCTGAACGCTCATAAGACATACGAATCAGTGGATAAACCTTTTTGGCTTCTTCTAACTTACCTTCTTTCAAAAGTTTGACAAAGCCTTCCGTATCTGTCAACAGTTTATCAATTTGCTCTTGCACAAAAGTCTTATATTCAGCAGTGGCCTTATCAAGCATTTTTTGCTTATCTTCAGACAAGACTGTCACCTTGGACGAATCACTTGTGTTACTTGGCTTAGATTGATTATTAGCACAAGCTGTCAATAGCAAGGCTGAAGATAAAAGGACAAAACCTAGTTTTTTCATTGTTTACTCCTATTGATTCAGGAAACCTGAATTAATTTTACGTTTCATTATACCATGTTTTCACTCATTTTTCAATAAATTTTCAGACAATTTAATATTGAGTAACTTATACTAATAATAGACTTTTATCCTCAAAATTGATAAAATAGGAAAGAAAATAAGATAAAAGGAAACTGAAATCACCATGATGAACATGCAAAACATGATGCGCCAAGCACAAAAACTTCAAAAACAAATGGAACAAAGTCAAGCTGAACTTGCGGCTATGCAATTTGTCGGCAAATCTGCTCAAGACCTTGTCCAAGCGACCTTAACTGGAGATAAGAAAGTTGTCAGCATTGACTTCAATCCAGCTGTCGTTGACCCAGAAGACCTTGAAACTCTTTCTGATATGACCGTTCAAGCAATCAACTCTGCTCTTGAACAAATCGATGAAACTACCAAGAAAAAACTGGGTGCTTTCGCTGGGAAATTGCCATTCTGAGCATAAGAAAAAAGCTCCATAATATCTGTAGATAAGTCTCCTACAGATATTATGGAGCCTATTTTTATTGTCTTCAAAAGCCTGAAAACATCAATACAATGCGTTTATTTTATATGAAAAGATCTACTGAATTTTTCAAAATAAACTTCCAGTAGTCTTTTCACTTTTTATTAATAAGTTCCTTCTTCACCTTGACTAGTCAAGATTACCGGACCATCCTTAGTAATGACAAATTGGTGTTCATATTGGCATGACAGTCCACCGTCAATGGTCTTATGCGCCCAGCCAGTTTTCATATCTGTATCAATTTCCCAGTCACCTGTATTGATCATTGGTTCAATGGTCAATACCATTCCTTCACGGAGACGAAGCCCACGACCAGCAATACCATAGTTAGGAACCATTGGTTCTTCGTGCATAGTTGGGCCAACACCATGACCAACCAAATCACGCACTACACCATAACCACGACTTTCAGCGTATTCTTGAATGGCTGCACCAATATCACCAATACGGTTCCCAACAACAGCTTGCTCAATGCCCTTATACATGGCTTCTTTAGTTACATTCATCAAGTTTTTCACTTCTTCGGATGGTGTACCTACAGCATAAGCCCAACAAGAATCTGCTAGACCACCAGAATAGCTCTGAGTGTATTTTTTCATTTGCTCAACATTGTTGAAGTTTAATTTTGAGACATTCAAATCCGATTTAGCAATTGGACCTCCCAAAACCATATCAACCTTGAGCAAATCACCATCTTTCAAGATATAGTGACGAGGGAAAGCGTGAGCAACTTCATCATTAAGAGAGCAGCAGGTAGCATAAGGATAGTCCATCATGGCACCGTCAACCCCAATCTGAAGTGGAAGGAAATTTTTTTCCTTACAACGACGGCGAACGTATTCTTCAACTTCCCACATATCTACGCCAGGCTTAATCAAATCACGTAAGCCGATATGAATACTTGCAAGGAAATCACCAGCCTTGTCCATAGCTTCGATTTCACGAGCTGATTTTAATGTTATCATTTTTTCTCCTAGTTTCTAATTAATTTTAACGGTCACATTTGCTTTTGAAACAATCTGATGACCATGATAAATATCGTAGTCAATAATAGCTGACCGTCTCGTATGATGGATAATCCGTGCTTGAATGCGCAGTATATCATCTATCTGAACAGCCTGCAAAAAGTAGATCAGCATCTGCTCGATAATGAGATTGCGCCCGCTATTCACAACTAAATCTTGTGTCATGTGAGTCAGAATTTCAGATAATACACCATTAGCCAAAACACCATTTTTTTCAAGCATAAAGGGCTCAACTGTAATGACGACTTCATCATGGTGATAAGAAAGTTTTTGACCAATCTGCTCAGAAAAAGTCGGTAGAGCCGAAACTTGGGAACGACTCATCTTCTCCATGACATCTCGTCTTGTTACAACCCCAAGCAAGGTTTGATTATTTCGAACAACCGGTACCATTTCAAAGTCTTCAGCAATCATCCGTTGACTCACATTGGCAATATTTGTCGATAATCCAACCAAAAATAGACTACGAGACATGACTTTATCAATTGTGGTACTTGGTGACTTATCTCCCGCATCTCTCATAGTAACAACCCCAACAACAACCTGATGTTGATTGATAACAGGGAAACGGCTGCTACGATTCTTACGCACCAAGTCCAAATAATCTTTGACTGTGTCTGTTTCCCTCAGAAAACCATACTCATGACTCGGACGGTAAAGTTTCTCAACTGTCAAAATATCAGTCTTGATTTGTACATTTGACAGGGCTTTATTGATCATGGTCGCGACGGTGAATGTGTCATGCTTACTTCTCAGAACTGGAATTCCTTTTTGATTGGCCAGTTTAAGCACATCATCATGGACCTGAAATCCACCTGTAACTAGAACTGCATTTTCATTTTCCAAGGCTAACAACTGAATACGGGTTCGATCTCCGACAATCAAGAGTCCCCCATCATGGAGATAAGATAAGATATTTTGCTCAGTCATGGCACCGATTGAAAACTTACTAAATTCTCTCTCTAAACCTTCTTGCCCAGCCAAAACCTCAGAAGAAGTCACTTCTGCAATTTCTGCAAATGTTAATCTTTCGATAGCAACTTTCTGAGATTTAACACGGATAGTACCACTTCTTGGACGAGTCTCTACAATTCCACGATTTTCAGCTTCTTTAATGGCCCGATAAGCCGTTCCATCACTGACTCCTAGATGGTTGGAAATACTTCGAACACTGACTCTTTTACCAACGGGTAATTCTTCCAAATAGCTTAGAATTTCTTGGTGTTTACTCATTAATTTCTCCCTTTACAAAGCGAAACTCAAGATAATCACGCATTTTCTTTGTATAGCGATCACTTCCTTTAAACTGACGAATCAATCGAAATCCAGACTTAAGAGCAACCCGTTGGCTAGCTTCATTTTCAAGGTGGGTAATGATGGATAATTGTTTTAAACCAAATTCCCCAAAAGAAAGTTGGCAAAGTTTTTTAACAACTTCTGTCATAAAACCTTTAGACCATGAATCTTTTCTCAAAAAATAACCAAGTTCTGCTTCTTTTTTTATTTCATCTAGCTTTTCAAACTTAATTGAACCAATCATTTTTTCAGTTTTCTTATCACAAATAGCCCATACCCCTAAAGGAGCCTTCATAAAATAATTGGCCAGTGCATATTGACTTTCTTCTGGACTAGCTTGACTTGGAAAAATGAATTGTAAATTTTCTGGATTTGAAGCTATCTCATGGAAGTCCTTACTATCACTAAAAAAGAAAGGACGCAAATACAAGCGATCCGTTTCAAAAAAAGAAAACATTGCTAATTTGGTCCAAATATTCATAAACACCTCTACGGTTTATTCTTCAACAAGTGTAATATCCGCTCCTAGATTACGTAATTTTTCAATAATATCAGAATAACCACGTAAGATGAACTCAATATTTGTAATTTCAGTTTTACCTTCAGCCATCAAACCAGCAATGACAAGTGCGGCCCCAGCTCTAAGGTCAGTAGCTTTTACATTTGCTCCACGTAAACTACGTCCACCAGTATATATGATATGGTCGTTTGTAGTCGTAATATCTGCATCCATCTTTGCTAGTTCAAAAACATGGTTTACTCGTTTTTCATAAATGGTATCAATAATGGTACCACGCCCCTCCGCTGTTAACAAGAGTGGAGTAATTGGTTGTTGCAAGTCAGTAGCAAAACCAGGATAAGGTGCTGTCTTAATATTGATTGCTTTCAAATTAGACTGTTCTTCGACAAAAATACTGTCTTCAGATACAGTCATTCTCACACCCATCTCTTCCAACTTAGCGATGAATCCTTCTAAGTGTTCGTATAATACATTGTTGATACGAATTCCCTTACCGACTGCAGCAGCTAAGGAAATGTATGTTCCCGCTTCAATACGGTCTGGAATCACCTGATGACGAGTTCCATGTAATCTTTCAACACCATCAATAATGATGATATTGGTCCCAGCACCACGGATATGGGCTCCCATATTATTCAAAAGTGTCGCAACGTCAATAATCTCAGGTTCACGGGCTGCATTTTCAATAATCGTACGACCATTTGCTTTAACCGCAGCAATCATCGTATTTATCGTCGCACCCACGCTAACCGTATCCATGTAAATACTTGCTCCATGAAGTCCTGTATCTTTAGCAGATAACTTCATGTTATCTCCCTCGTAGCTAACAGTGGCACCCATAGCTTCAAAAGCCTTAAGGTGTAAATCAATAGGACGAGGGCCCAAATCACATCCACCAGGTAAGCCAACAGTGGCTTCACCAAAGCGACCTAAAAGACTTCCATAAAAATAATAAGATGCACGAAGACTATTGATCTTTCCATATGGCATTGGAATATTTTGAACACCTCTTGGATCAATCTCTAACACATCGTCATATCTCTTAACAGTAGTCCCCATTAACTCCATAATTTCGACAAGACTAGCAACATCGGAAATATCTGGTACACAATCCAAAGTCACAACATCATCTGCCAAGATAATAGCTGGAATCAAAGCTACAACACTATTTTTTGCACCACTAATGGTAATCTCACCTTGCAGGGACAAGCCACCATTGATAACAATTTTTCTCATTTTTAATTTTTAGTACTCTTTCAAAATTTCTAAAAAGGTCTTTCCAGTCTATTATACCATAAATTTTAATATTTTCCCATTGCTCTTATTAAAATCATCCCCTTTTTGCCCCCTAATACAAAAAAGACCTATCACACAAGCTATAAAACTTGATATGATAGGCTTTTTAATGTCAGATTAACGTACAGTGCGGATACGCATTGTGTTTGTACGAACAGCTTCTCCAACTGGTACACCAGCTACGATGACGATATCGTCACCTGATTGTACAAGACCTGCTTCAACTGCTTTACG
Source organism: Streptococcus sp. HMSC077D04 (assembly GCF_001808785.1). Classification (GTDB taxonomy): domain Bacteria; phylum Bacillota; class Bacilli; order Lactobacillales; family Streptococcaceae; genus Streptococcus; species Streptococcus mitis_BX. The sequence goes on from NZ_KV794547.1 coordinate 207,134, forward strand.
TTCAGCAATTTCGAACATATCATCAGTTGAAGATGGAACATCTGTCAACATTGGGATAACACCCCAGTTCAACATCAATCCACGTTCTGTCAATTCGTCGAATGTCAATGCCAAGATGTCAGCATTTGGACGGTATTTAGAAATCAAACGTGCAGTGTGACCTGTCTTAGTAAGAGTTACAACCAATTTAATGTCCATTGAGTTAGTAGCATCTTTAACAGCTGAAGCCATTACTTCTGTCTTAGAGTTACGTTCAAATGAATCTGAGTTCAAACGACCGTATTCGTTAAGAAGAGTCTGAGCGTTCTTGTCGATTGTAGCCATTGTAGTTACTGACTCAAGTGGGTATTTACCGTTTGCAGACTCACCTGAAAGCATTGTAGCATCAGTACCGTCGATAACAGCGTTGAATACGTCTGATACTTCTGAACGAGTTGCACGTGGTTTTTCAGTCATTGTTTCAAGCATGTTTGTTGCTGTGATAACAACTTTACCTGCAGCATTGACTTTCTTGATAATCATTTTTTGGTAAACTGGAACCATTTCGAATGGTACTTCGATACCCATGTCACCACGAGCGATCATGATACCATCAGCAGCTTCGATGATTTCATCCAAGTTGTCGATACCTTGTTGGTTTTCGATTTTAGCGAACAATTGAACGTGTCCGTTTCCAGTTTCTTTACAGATTGCACGAACTTCGTTCACGTCTTTTGCAGTACGTACGAATGAAATCGCGATGAAGTTAATTCCTTGTTCAAGACCAAAGCGGATATCGTCGTTATCACGTTCAGCAAGAGCTGGGAAAGGAATTTTAGTGTTAGGGATGTTAACACCTTTTTGTTTAGCAATTACACCATCGTTTTCAACTTCAACTTCAAACTCACGAGTTGCGTCATCTTTAGCAACCACACGAAGACCAAGTTTACCATCGTCAACCAAAACTTGACGACCAACTTCAACATCATCATAGATATCAAGAGCACCAGCAACGTTCAATGCGATCACATCACGAGTTGATTTGATTCCTTGTTTAGTAGCAACACGGATTTTTTCACCAGTTGTGTAAGAGTACTCTTTTGCATCTCCTTCAAACAATTCAGTACGGATTTCTGGTCCTTTTGTATCAAGAAGGAAACCAACTTTTTTACCTGCAAGTTTTTCAGCAAGTTTAACAGTTGCCATACGGTCACCTTGCTCTTGGTGGTCACCGTGTGAGAAGTTGAAACGGAATGTGTTAGCACCAGCTTCGATCAATTTAGCAATGTTTTTAGCTGAAGCTTCAACATCAAGTTTTTCACCCCAGTATCCGTCATCACCGAATTTTTTACCACCGCGGATTTCTACCGCAGGTCCCAAAGTTGCAACGATTTTTACACGTTTGTTCATGATTTTTGTGACTCCTTTATATATGACCTTTTTGGTCTTATTAACTAAATTATAAATTATGATAAGCTCTTATTCAAGCTAGATAGCTCAAGGTCAGCTTTATGTGGGTTGTTAACCACAATCTTACCATCTGCAGTAAGGCTAAACAATGCTCCTTCTTCTGCAGTTCCAAGAATTGGGTTTTCAACCATTTTTTCGTTACGGATACCAACCGCAACACCACCGATACCTTCTTTAAGAAGTTTAACGGCATGTGCACCCATACGTGATGCCAAAACACGGTCACGCGCAGTTGGAGAACCACCACGTTGAATATGTCCAAGTTCTGTCACACGAAGGTCGCTTGTATCTCCAGCTTCTTTAAGTTTTTGACCAAATTCAGCTGCTGACATCACACCTTCTGCCAAGACGATGATATTGTGTTTTTTACCACACTCGTATCCACATTTAATGCTTTCTACGATATCTTCAATCTTGAATCCTTCTTCAGGAATGATGATTTCATCAGCACCAGTTGCAATACCAGCCCAAAGAGCGATATCACCTGCGTTACGTCCCATAACTTCGATAACAAATGTACGACGGTGACTTGATGATGTATCACGAATCTTATCGATAGCATCCATAGCAGTAGTAACCGCTGTGTCAAAACCGATTGTGAAGTCAGTACCAACAATATCGTTATCGATTGTACCAGGAAGACCGATAGCTGGGAATCCATGTTCAGTCAAACGCATAGCACCGTGGTAAGATCCGTCACCACCGATAACAACTACACCTTCAATTCCGTGTTTTTTCAATTGCTCAATCCCTTTAAGTTGCCCTTCAAGTTGAGCGAACTCTGGGTAACGAGCAGAGTGAAGGAAAGTACCACCACGAGAAATGATGTCTCCTACTGAAGCCGCATCTAGGGGATGAATTTCACCAGCAACCATACCAGCATATCCATCATAGATACCAAATACTTCCATTCCTTCTGAAATTGCTTGACGAACAACTGCACGGATAGCAGCGTTCATACCAGGGGCGTCTCCACCACTAGTCAAAACAGCAATACGTTTCATATTGGTTATGCTCCTTTTTCTTTTAACATTCTTACTGATTATATCACATTTAAATGGAAAATTCTTCTATTTTCCGTAATTTTAGCGATAAATCGTTTTCATAACGATTCCACCTAATTTCGCTTCTAATTCAGTGGATTTAACTACAAAATGATTGGGAGAAACAATCGTTCTCTGTTCCTCTTCATACCTGATGATGACTGGGATTGGGCCTTTATATTGATCTAAAATTCTCGAAATTTCTTGATCTGAGTCATGATTTTTCAACTGAATCCAAAAACGCTCAGCTACTGCTTCTCTTATTTCTTGTGCAATCATTTGCAGACGGCCATCTCGTAACTGGATTTTTCCTTTTATATAGTAGAAAGCTCCTTCTCTTACTTCCTGTCCAACCTGTCGATATAAATCTGAAAAGAGCGTAACATCCAATTTTTTCTTACTGTCATCCACCTGTAAGAAAGCCATATTTTCACCTTTTTTGGTACGAATTACTTTTATCTTCTGAACCTCAACCAAGATAATAGCATAGCTATTTTCTGATAAATTACTAATAGGAGTAATCGGATAAATAGCCTTACTTGCAATAGCTTGTAGTGGATGTTTGCTGACTCCTACTCCTAGAAGCTCTTGTTCCATGTAGAATTTTTCTTGCTCCGTCCAGTCCTCCAAATCTTGCCAACTATAAATGCTCTCTCCAAATAAGCTTCCTAACTCTTTCACAAATTCAAATAGATTACCTAAATTATTAAATACTTTTTGGCGATTTTTTTCAAATGAATCGAAAAGACCAACTTTTACCAAAGGTTCCAGCAAGGGAAGTTTCAAATAATTCTCAGGTAGTTTAGCTATAAAATCTTCAATGTTAGAATAAGGTCTATGTTCGATAATCCAAAGTGCCAAATCCTTGCTGAGCCCCTTAATCGATTTCAAACCTAGATAGATAGATTTGTTGGCAATTTTATCGTGATAGGGAATAGTATTAATGGACAATGGGGCTACTTCAAAACCTGCTTCTAAGGCATCTGTTACATAATCACTGTTGGCAGAATTCAACATGACTTGATAAAAAATGGCTGGATAATGTGTTTTGAAATAGGCCAACTGGAAGGCCAAGGCTGAGTAAGCATAGGCGTGAGATCGGTTAAATCCATAACCTGCAAACTTCTCCATAACATCAAAGACCTGCTCTGCCTTTTCCCTAGTATGACCAGCATCTAATGATCCTTGAATAAAGGATTCCCTCATTTCATGCATGGCAAAGGCATCTTTTTTCCCCATAGCCCGACGTAAAATATCGGCTTTTCCGAGGCTAAATCCAGCAAATCTCTGAGCAACCTGCATAACCTGCTCCTGATAGAGCATGATGCCGTAGGTTGGAGCCAAAATATCCTCCAGTACTGGATCCAGAACAGTCACTTCTTCCTGCCCATGCTTTCTTGCCACAAAATTATTGATGTAGTCACTGGCACCTGGTCGATTTAGAGAAGTAGTTGCTACGACATCTTCAAAACAGACTGGTTGCACACGTTTGAGCAAGCGAATGGCACCAGGTTGCTCAAATTGAAAGATACCTTTTGTATTGCCAGAGGCAAATAAAGCTAACGTTTCTTTGTCTTCCAAATCAATTTCTTCAATTTTAAGGTGAATACCTTCTGATTCAGCAAGCAATTCTTGCATCTTCTGGACAAAGGTCAAATTTCGCAGTCCCAGAAAGTCCATTTTCAATAGCCCGCTAGATTCAACTCCATGAGCATCATACTGAGTCAGCGGAATTTCGTCACCATGTTTTAGAGGAATGTAGTTGGTCAAATCTTGGTCACTGATTACAACACCAGCCGCATGGACAGAGGTTTGTCTTGGATAGCCCTCTATCCTGCAAGCAATTTCAAAGGCTTTTTGATATTCTAGCTTACTATTGATTTGCTGACGAAACTGAAGATTACCCTCATAGGCCGACTTGAGATTATCACGAAAACTGATTTTCTTGGTAATTGCAGATAATTCATACTCTGGCACACCAAAACGTTTTAAAACATCTCGCAGAGCTTGCTTAGCACCAAAAGTAGAAAAGGTAACGATTTGAGCCGCATGTTTACTACCATATTTATTACCAACATATCTGATAAAATCTGGACGATAAATATCAGGAATATCAATATCAATATCAGGCATGGTATAGCGTTCACGATTGAGGAAACGTTCAAAAATCAGATTTTTCTGAACTGGGTCAATCCCTGTAATGTCTAGAGCATAGGAAACCAAGCTACCAACTGCGGAACCTCGTCCCATTCCCATATAATAGCCATTCGAACGTCCAAAACGCAATAAATCCCAAACAACCAAGAAATAATCATCAAAGCCCATATCATGAATAACAGCCAATTCTTGGTCTAGACGGTCTTGATATTCTTTACCAGTTAACCCCTTCTGAGCAAGCCCCAATTCAGCACGTTCTCTTAATTCTTCTACTGCTGGTCTAGCAGGATTAAAGCGAGGCAGTTTCAGACTAGTATCCAAGTCATAAGAAATACCTGAAATAAGCTTTTCTAAGTTTTCCAAGGCTTGAGGAAAACGCTCTTGGAATAGTTTCTCTAAAGAACTTGCTGACATAAAAACATCTTGTTTCGAAAGCAAAGGAACTTCTCTGAGCGGTAGATTTTCTTTAATCGCTGTTAATACTTGAAGAACCTCTCTATCCTTACTTTCAAATGTATTGACCCGATAAAGTGGCAAAATTGGATGATGAAATTCTCTGGCCAGTGTCTCTGGGTAAACCCCTATATAGTAATCACAGCCTATATTGAGCGACTCCAGTCCATCAAAATAAGGCACAATTACCGCAATATCCTCTAGATACTGAGATAAAACTGTCCAATCTTTCTCCCCCTGCATCTTGGATGTTGATAGTTTCATCAACTGCTGATAGCCCACACTAGATAAAGCTAAAAAGCGCAAATTCACATCCTTATCATCTACAAGCACATTCATTTCAAGCCCTAACAAAGGATGAATGCCGTATTTTTTTGTAACCTCTAGAAAATCGAAAGCCCCGTAAAGATTGTCAATATCCATCATAGCCAGATGAGTGTAGCCATAGTCTTTTGCTACTCTCACATACTTGTCGATTGAAATGACACTCTCCATAAAACTATAGACTGTTTTTGTATCTAGTTGTGCGATCAATTTACACTTCTCCTCTATCGTTCTCACTATATTATACCATTTTCTTAAAATTTCTATTACTATTACTGATGCTTTAATATCTAATAGCTCAAATCATAGTTAATTAGACAATCCTTGCCTGATTTACAACAGCACCACTAATATTTTTGTATTTAGGCTTATCATTTTACATGTTTATTTCATAAATACTCATTTTCATTTATTATAATTTCTGTTAATTTTTATAGTTTCTTTTCTCACTATTTTTTGATATAATAACTGTAATATATTTCATAAATAGGAGGTCTTATGCGTTTTAATCAATTCAGCTATTTAGCACTACCTAGAGATACAATTATCTTTGAATTAAAAAAGTATAGATTTGATTTACCAGTCAACATTACAAATAAACAAATGCTTGAAGCGTTTCTTATTCGTTTCTTTTTTAATTTTAAAAACAGCTCCTATCCTCTATCCAGTTTAGCAGTTGATAAAGAAACTGACTTATTGACATTTTTTCAATCAGATAAAGAGTTGACTGCAGATATTTTCTATACTGTGGCTTTTCAACTTTTAGGTTTTTCTTATTTGGTTGACTTTGAAAACAGTGATGTTTTCCGTAAAGAAACTGGTTTTCCCATCGTATACGGTGATTTGATTGAAAATCTCTATCAGTTACTCAATACTCGCACCAAAAAGGGAAACACTCTTATCGACCAACTTGTCAGTGACGGTCTTATTCCTGAGGATAATGACTATCACTACTTTAACGGCAAAAGTTTAGCAACTTTTTCTAGCCATGATGTCATTCGAGAAGTCGTTTACGTTGAGTCTCGTGTCGATACTGACCAAAAAGGTCTACCAGATCTAGTCAAGGTCAGCATTATTCGTCCTCGTTATGACGGGCAAATCCCTGCTATCATGACAGCGAGTCCTTATCATCAGGGAACCAATGATAAAGCTAGCGACAAAGCACTTTACAAGATGGAGGGCGAACTCGAGGTTAAACCTACTCACAAGATTGAGCTAGAAGAACCTCAACTAAATCTCCTCCAAGCCCAAGGTCAAGCTGAGCTTGTGTCAGAAGCTGAGGAAAAACTGACGCACATCAACGCTAGCTATAGTCTCAACGACTACTTCCTTCCACGTGGTTTTGCTAATCTATATGTTTCAGGTGTTGGTACAAAAGACTCCACAGGTTTCATGACTAACGGGGACTATCAGCAAATCGAGGCTTATAAAAATGTTATCGATTGGCTCAATGGTCGTTGCCGTGCCTTTACTGATCACACGCGCCAGCGTCAAGTCAAGGCTGACTGGTCAAACGGAAAAGTGGCCACAACTGGGCTTTCCTATCTAGGTACCATGTCCAATGGTCTTGCGACCACAGGTGTCGATGGTTTAGAAGTTATCATTGCCGAGGCTGGCATTTCTTCATGGTACAACTACTACCGTGAAAACGGTCTGGTCACTAGCCCAGGTGGTTATCCAGGTGAGGACTTTGACTCTCTTGCTGAACTAACCTACTCTCGTAATCTCTTGGCTGGCGACTATATCCGTGGTAACGAAGCTCACCAAGCTGACTTAGAAAAAGTAAAAGTGCAACTGGATCGCAAGACTGGCGATTACAATCAGTTTTGGCATGACCGCAATTATCTGCTCAATGCCCATAAAGTAAAGGCTGAGGTTGTCTTTACCCACGGTTCACAGGATTGGAATGTCAAACCACTTCATGTTTACCAGATGTTCCATGCTCTTCCAGCTCATATCAATAAGCATCTCTTTTTCCATAATGGTGCCCATGTTTATATGAACAACTGGCAGTCCATTGACTTCCGTGAATCTATGAACGCCTTACTGACTAAGAAATTATTGGGACAAGATACAAATTTCCAACTTCCGACCGTTATCTGGCAGGACAATACAGCTCCTCAGACTTGGCAGACTCTTGATGATTTTGGTAATCAGGAAAGCTCAGAAACTTTCTCACTTGGTCAAGAAGAGCAAGTCATTCAAAACCAGTACCCAGATAAGGATTTTGAGCGCTATGGTAAAACATACCAGACCTTTAATACAGACCTCTATCAAGGGAAAGCCAATCAAATTACTATTGACCTTCCTGTGACCAAGAACCTCCACCTGAACGGTCGCGCTCAGCTCAATCTTCGTATTAAATCTAGTACCAATAAGGGGCTCTTATCGGCCCAACTACTGGAACTTGGACAAAAGAAATATCTACAACCTTATCCAGCTGTTTTAAGTGCTAGAACCATTGACAACGGTCGCTACCACATGTTGGAAAATCTCTGTGAATTGCCATTTCGTGAAAATGCGCAACGAGTCGTGACAAAAGGCTATCTCAATTTACAAAATAGAAATGATTTACTGTTGGTAGAGGATATTACTGCAGATGAATGGATGGATATCCAATTTGAACTGCAACCGACTATTTACAAGTTACAAGAAGGAGATACTCTTCGTTTAGTCCTCTATACTACTGACTTTGAAATCACCATACGTGACAATACCGCATACCAGCTGACTGTTGATCTTGAACAGTCTAGTCTTATCCTACCTTGTCAAAAGGTTTAATATATCAGACTTTCAAGATGGAACTATTTCCACTTGAACTGTTAAACTACACATAAACTTGGTATCAAATTCAATCCTAGTCTAGACCTTTGATATGCATAAAACTGGATTTGGGACAAAAGATACTAAGACCCTAACCAACATGTGCAATCATTTATAATACTCGCTACCATACCACATGTTGGAAAATCTCTGTGAATTTCCATTTGGCATAAATTCACAACAAGTCGTGACAAAAGGCTACCTAAATTCAATGATTTACTGTTAGTAGAGGACACCAATGTAAATAAACGGATAGAGAGCCAATTCATCTCCACCCAACTAGTGACAAGTTAAAAGAGGGAGATTCTCTCCGTTTAGTCCTATACTACTGACTTTGAAATCATCATACGTGACAATACCGCTTACCACCCGACTGACAATCTCGTTCAGTCCACGCTTTCTGTATCTAGTACAAGGAGTAACATTTTATGAATAAATCTGAACACCGACACCAACTCATACGAGCTCTTGTAACAAAAAACAAGATTCATACTCAAGCTGAGCTACAAGCTCTTCTTGCCGATAATGATATTCAAGTTACACAAGCTACACTTTCGAGAGATATTAAAAGTATGAACCTTTCAAAAGTACGAGAAGAAGACAACTCTTACTACGTGCTCAATGCAGGTTCAACCTCAAAATGGGAAAAACGTCTCGAAATTTATATGGAAGATGCTCTTGTCTTGATGCGTCCAGTTCAACACCAAGTCCTACTAAAAACCCTTCCTGGGCTTGCTCAATCCTTTGGTTCTATCATTGATGCTTTGAGCTTCCCTGATGCTATCGCTACCCTCTGTGGCGATGATGTCTGTCTTGTCATCTGTGAAGATGCAGAAGCTGCCCAAAAATGCTTTGAAGAGCTGAAAAAATTCGCTCCACCATTTTTCTTTGAAGAATAAGAAAATTCCGTGTCTGATCTGGCACGGAATCTTTTTATCTATTTTACTGAGATGGATTATCTTTTTTAGTTCGTGCCAATCTCAGGGCACGATTTGGATTGAGACGATTAAACAGTTCTTCCAATTTCTTTTCATTCCAAACATCTGCGGCGGAAACAAAATTGCCATCCGCGTCTCGGAAAGATATCGGTTTATCTCCCATACCAGTCTCCTAGTCTACAAATTCAAACTCAAATTTACCAATGCGGACCAAGTCCCCATCTTTAGCACCACGAGCACGAAGGGCTTCATCAACTCCCATACCACGAAGCTGGCGGGCAAATTTCATGACAGACTCGTCACGATCAAAGTTGGTCATATTAAAGAGTTTCATGAGTTTTTCACCAGAAAGTACCCATGTCGCATCGTCATCACGGCTAATTTCAAAGGATTTTTCTTCCTCGTCAAATCCATAGTAAGCTTCTTCTTCCATATCTGACTCGTCGTAGAGCAAGAATTCTGGTGTCTTATCTAACAATTCAGCTGTAGCATCCAAAAGCGTTGCCAGACCTTGCTTGGTCAAACCAGATATTGGGAAGATAGCTGGTAACTCTTCAAATTCATCGTAGTTTTCAGCTAATTTTTTCTTGAATTCTTCAAGATTTTCCTGACTTTCAGGCATATCCATCTTATTGGCTACAATAATCTGTGGACGCTCCATCAGACGGAGATTATATGACTCCAGCTCCTTATTGATGGCAAGATAATCCTCATAAGGATCACGGCCTTCGCTAGCTGACATATCAATAATATGAAGGATGACACGTGTACGCTCGATGTGACGGAGAAACTGTGTCCCCAAACCAACACCTTGACTAGCACCTTCAATCAAACCTGGTAGATCAGCTACTGCAAAGGAGTCACCTGATTGGGTACGAACCATACCTAAATTTGGCACAATAGTGGTAAAGTGGTAGGCACCAATTTTAGGTTTAGCTGAGGTAATAACACTTAAAAGTGTTGATTTCCCAACAGATGGGAAACCTACTAAACCAACATCCGCCAAGATTTTTAGTTCCAATTGTAACTCACGTTCCTGACCTGGTTCCCCATTTTCAGAAATTTCCGGTGCAGGATTTTTTGGTGTTGCAAAGCGGATATTTCCACGTCCACCGCGACCACCGTGGGCAACGATAAATTCTTGCCCATGTTCAATCAAATCTGTTAAAACTTTGCCAGTCTCTGCATCACGCACAGTCGTACCTTGTGGTACTCGAACTCTAAGGTCCTCAGCACCACGCCCATGCATCCCTTTGGTCATCCCTTTTTCACCAGAATCAGCTTTGAAATGGCGATTGTAGCGGAAATCCATCAAAGTACGTAGTCCTTCGTCTACAACAAAGACCACATTACCTCCACGTCCACCATCACCACCCCAAGGACCGCCATTAGGGACATATTTTTCACGGCGAAAGGCAACCATGCCATCGCCACCATTACCAGCCTTGACCTTAATCTTGGCTGTATCTAAAAACATACTCATTTTTTCTTCTCACTTTAAAAAAGGGCTGGGAAATCCCAGTCACAAAATTTCTTAAATCTATTTTATAGATTACTGAGGGCACCAATTGCAGTTGCAAAAATACCCAAAATACTTGCTACTAACATGATAAGCACGATAAGCAAGGTTAATTTCTCAAACATCGTTTTTTTACGTTTTCCATTATCTCCAAAAGCCATTTTTTCTCTCCTTCATTACATTCTATTTTCTATTATCTTAGCATGAATTTAGCTAGTTTTCAATAGTCACTTGCTACCGGCGCAATAATCCATAAAATAATATAAGCTACAATTCCTGCTCCATAACAAAATGCAAGAACACCCCATATTACACGAACAATAGTCGGATCAATATCAAAATAATTTGCGACCCCAGCACATACTCCAGCAATTTTTTGATTACAACCACTTCTCATCAATTGTTTTTTCATAACTATTCCTCTTTCTATTCTTCATGGTCTTTCCAATAATCTCTTATGCTGATTAACTGTGTTTTTGAAGCCTTCAGCATGCGTCTAGAGCCTTTTACGGGCACAGCAACCACCTGTTGCGGTAAATACAAAACTGTCTTAAAGATACGCTGGCTGACCGTATCATCTTTGGCTAAATCTTTCTGGAAATTATTTGAAATAATGGCATCCAAATAAAATTCATGCACTCGTTTTCCAAAATTCTCAGCTGAAATCTCGTACAATTTAGCTGATAAGGTATGCTCATTCATATCTGGCGTTGCAATCAGGGCTTCTAAAATGGCCCCAGCTAAATCATGTTCACCATAGTACAAGGTTCCAAACATCTTATCGTTGATGAGATTGTCCAAATAAGGATTTCCGTGAGCAATGACAGGTGTTCCACTGGCTAAGCTTTCCAAGTATGTCAAACCTTGCGTCTCACTTGTCGATGCCGAGATGAAGAAATCTGCCGCCTTATAGTAAAGAGCTGTCTCACTAGGAGCAATCATTCCTGTAAAGATAACCGAGTCTTGAATCTCTAATTTCTGCGCTTGCTCTTTGAGGTCATTCAGATAAGGGCCATCCCCGGCAACTACCAGTTTAACCTTGTCTTCCTCTTTCAGAACTTCTGCAAAAGCTGCTAATACTGCTTGAATATTTTTTTCATAAGAAATTCTGGAAAGACTCAGCAACATCTGTTCGTCCTCTTGAATCCCTAATTTACTACGCAGTTCTTTTAGATTTTCTTGCTTGATTTCTGGACGCTCAAACTTGGCTAATTCAATCCCAGTTGGAATGACCCTTTTTTCAACCTTGACCTTATAGTCAGATAGCAAGTCACGGACAATCTCACTCGGACAAATCACCCCATCCACGTCATGCAGGAAACCTCTGACCAGATACTTGACCATGCTAGGACGAATCAACATCCCCTTGGCAATATAATGCACATAGTCTTCATACTGGGTGTGATAGGTATGAATAACGGGAATCTTCAATTCACGCGCAATCCAAATCCCCAACAGGCCAAGAGAAAATTCTGTCTGAGTGTGAATAATATCTAGCTGATACTGTTTGGCAATTTCAAGCGCCTTGCTAAAACCTCGGTAGGCAAAGCGACGATCCTTAAAAGCAAAAAATGGAACACTTGGAATGCGGATAATTTGCCAATCTTCATAGCGATTGACATCCTTATCTGTCGTCGTAAAGATAAAAACTGCATGTCCTTGCTTTTCAAGTTCTGTTTTCAAGGTCCGAATACTGGTCGCAACACCTGAAACCTGAGGAAAATAGGTATCTGTAAATAAACCAATTCGCATAGATTACCTCACTTTTTACTTTCTCCCTAAAGCGGCTTGTTTCTCATAAAAGTCCAACCAGATTTGTAACAGATGCTCTTCTGAATACTCTCTAGAAATATTCTTAGCTTTTTCTTTCAAATCTTTTAAAGCAGCAGGATTCGCTTGATATTCCAGAATAGCTTCTTTCATCTCTTCTCTGTCTGCTGTAGCCCGATAATTTCCCTCCAAAATCACCTTATAAAGATCCAAATCACGCAACATAATAGGAGCTTCACAACTAGCAGCTTCTAGGATAGTCATAGGAAAGAGTTCATTGTAACTAGGCAACAAGAAAAGGTCCGCTAGGGCATACAATTCGCGCATCCGCTCTGGCGATACAATACCTGGAAAAATCAAATTTTTAGGGGGATTTTCCATGATTTTCTTGTAGCGTTCATAACCATCTGTCATACCACCAAAAGAGAAACCACCTGCCCAGATAAAGGTAATTTGCGGCAATTCCTCAGCCAGACGGATAAAATCGTCAATCCCTTTGCGTTTCTGAACTTGACCAGCACCTACTACGATAAACTGATTGTCACTAAGACCTAGCTCTGTACGCAGTCTCGCTACCTCTTCCTGTGGAAGCGGATGCCATTTTTCCTTGTTGACAAAGTTAGGGATATAGGTCACTTTTTCACGTGGAATACCAGCTGCCACCAAATCCTCGATAAACATAGGATTGACCACCACCAAGTGCTCCATCCGGTTGTAAAAAGAAAATACATAGCGTTTCACAATTCCCTTTAAGAAAAATGGAATTTTCAAACTCCCCTCAAGTGTATCAGGCAAGAAATGCACATAGCCAATTTTCCTTCCTGAGCGTTTCTTTTGGAATGTTGATAAATAATAGGGGAAATCAATTGTATGAAAGTGAGTCACATCTGCCTCGATTGGAAGATTTTCTGTAACAATCAATTGGTCCTTGGCATCACGGTGAAGAAGACGAACTAATTCACGGTAGGCACCTGAAACTCCTTGTCCTGCTACTTTCTCACTTGAACTCAACATATTGATGCGTAATTTCTTTTTTTCCATAACTACTATTATATCATTTTCTTTGAATAAAATCAGCAAAAGAAAGGAGAGACTAGAGGAAAAGAAGAGGAAATTTCCTCGCTTTTCCAATAATCTCTCACATGCTTTTATTTGTTTACTTAATGCCTAGGGCAATGCGTGCATAGCGACTCATTTTTTCAACAGTCCAGGCTGGATACCAAACTAATTTGACCTCAGTATCCGTTACTTCTGGCACCTCTGTCATGGCATCATAAATCTGGTCTGTCAAAAGATCTGCCAGGGGACAACCCATAGTTGTCAACGTCATATCAATCTCTGTTTGCCCTGTGTCGCCGTCAAAACGAATCTCATAAATCAAACCAAGATTGACAATATCGATTCCCAACTCAGGGTCAATCACTTCTTCCAAGGCTGATAAAATTCGTGTTTTGATATTTTCAATTTGCTCTTCTGTATAAGCCATATTCATCCTCACTCTTAGTCTTCAATAAAATCACGAAGCGGTTTGCTGCGACTTGGTTGGCGTAGTTTTCTCAAAGCTTTAGCTTCAATCTGACGGATACGCTCGCGAGTCACGTTAAAGACTTTACCAACATCTTCAAGGGTACGCATTTTACCATCATCTAGCCCAAAACGCAGACGCAAAACATTTTCTTCACGGTCTGTAAGAGTATCCAAGACCTCATCCAACTGCTCACGCAAGACAATACGAGTTGTATAGTCCACTGGATTTTCAATCACTTCATCTTCGATAAAGTCCCCAAGGTGGCTATCATCCTCTTCACCGATTGGAGTTTCAAGGGATACCGGTTCTTGGGCAATCTTCAAGATTTCACGAACCTTATCAGGTGTCATATCCATTCGTTCAGCGATTTGTTCTGGTGTTGGATCTTGCCCCAATTCTTGAAGGAGATTACGCTGTTCACGAACCAATTTATTGATGGTTTCAACCATGTGAACAGGGATACGGATGGTACGAGCTTGGTCCGCAATAGCACGAGTGATAGCCTGACGAATCCACCAAGTTGCGTAAGTTGAGAACTTAAATCCTTTAGAATAGTCAAACTTGTCAACCGCCTTCATCAAGCCCATGTTCCCTTCTTGAATCAAGTCAAGGAACTGCATACCACGGCCGACATAGCGTTTAGCAATGGAAACAACCAAACGAAGGTTGGCTTCAGCAAGACGTTGTTTGGCTTCGATATCACCAGCTTCAACAGCCAGTGCCAATTCTTTTTCCTCTTCATTGGTCAAGAGAGGAACGACCCCGATTTCTTTCAAGTACATACGAACAGGGTCATTGACCTTAGCCGAAGTTGATCCAATCAAGTCCTCATCGCTGAGTTCTGGCTCTTCTTCTGCACTAAGCACACGCGCACTTGGGTTTCCTTCGTTATCTGTGATTGAAATTCCTGCATCCTGGATTCGTTGCAAAAGATCTTCAATCCCATCAGCATCCAAGGTAAAAGGAATAACTAGACTAGCATTGATTTCATCGTCTGTTGCTGTCCCTTTTTGTTTATGATTACGTATAAATTCTGCTACTTGTACGTCAAATGTTGTTACTTCTTTTTGTTTTGTTGCCATTATTACTCCATTCTTCTCTTTTGGGAAATTAAACGTTCCAATTCTTCTAAGGCTGTATCGGTATCACCTACATGGCTAGCTTCCTGCACCTTCTTTTTGATTCTCATATTGTCCTGATTCAAGAGAGCCTTATTTCGAGTCATTTCTACTTCACTTAGTTCCTGCGGAGACATCTCAGCAGGCAAATCCTGAGCTAAGACTTGGTACCAAGCTCTTTCAACTTCCTCTGTCTGTTCTGATAAAACTTCTGGAGGAAGATTGCCATACTGACCAAGCAAGTCATATAAGACCTGAAATTCAGGTGTGTCAAATGCAAAGTCTTCTCTCAAACGGTAATCATTCAAAACAAGAGGGGATTCCATCATTCGATAAAGTAGATGGGCTTCTGCCCTCATAATAGCCGATAACTGCTTGGTAACAGGCATGGTGATTGGCGTCGGTCTGGAAATTCCTTCCATGCGATTCTGCCTTTGTGCCTGACGACTCTCATTCACAATCTGCTCAATCTGGGCATAATCAAAAGACGCCAGACTATCAGCTAAAATATGAATATAACTGTTTTGAGCAGTGATAGACTTTTCTTGAACAATCAAGGGAGCCATTTTTTCAATAAACTCAATCTGGGCCTGCAGATTTTCACTATTTTCAGGCTTGTACTGGTGAATGTAAAACTCAATCGGACTAATACGAGTTTTCGTTAATAGATAGGCCAAGTCTTCTGGACCATTTTTTTGTAGATACTCATCTGGATCCAAGTTATCAGGCATGCTGACGATCTGCACAGGCATATCGCCAATTTCATCCAAGGCTTTCAATGTCGCAGCTTGCCCAGCCTTATCGCCATCGTAAACAAGAACCAACTTCTTGGTTAACCTTTTCAGATGCTCAACATGCTCACGACTCAAGGCCGTTCCCATAGACGCCACAGCACTTTCGATTCCAGCCCGATAGGCTGCAATGACATCCATGAATCCTTCCATGAGGTAAATCTCACTAGCTTTACCAGAAGATTTTTTTGCCCTATCCATATGATATAATTCGTAACTTTTGTTAAAAATTGCAGTCGATCGGCTATTTTTATACTTAGAAGTTTGTGAATCCGTTTTCTGCCAGATACGACCTGAGAAGGCAATGACCTTTCCCTGATCATTGGTCAAGGGAAACATAATCCGATTGTGAAAGGTGTCTACAAATTGATTAGCATCAGAGAGATAAAACAGGCCTGAATCCAGAAAATCCTCTTCACGATACTGACCAGACAAACGTTGATAGAGATAGTTATGTTCTGGAGGTGCTAAACCAATCCGAAAATGTTTAAGCACTTCATCTGTCAAACCACGCTGATAAAGGTAATTTCTGGCCTCTTCTCCCATAGTCGTTGTCATGAGAATAGCATGGTAAAATTTGGCAGCATCTTCGTGCATATCATAAAGAGCTTGGTGGGGTGAAGCTGGCTTCTGTTCACTATAAAGCGGTTTTTCCACCTCTATCCCGACACGCTGACCTAAGATTTGGACAGCCTCCATAAAGGGAACCCCTTGGTACTCCTCGATGAACTTAAAGACATCACCTGAGCGACCACAACCAAAACAGTGGTAAAACTGCTTATCCTCAACAACGTTGAAAGAAGGTGTTTTTTCACCATGAAAAGGACAGAGCCCTAGATAGTTCCGTCCTGCCTTTTGTAAAGAAATCACATCTCCTATGACTTCCACAATGTTGGCATTGTTTTTGATTTCTTCAATGACTTGTTTGTCAACCATACACAATACCTCCATGTTATCATAGTTTACTTTATATAGTATACTTTATTTCAGAAAAAAAGTAAACCATTTCACTCATTTTCCCAACTTTATTCAAAGAGCTGATAATAATCAGAGATTTTCATTTTTGCTTTTTCTTCTTGTTTCAAGTCTTGGATGATACGACCTTCCTTCATAACAATCAAGCGATTGCCATATTTGAGAGCATCTTCCATATGATGAGTAATCATAAGGGCTGTCAACTGATCTTTCTTGACAAATTCATCTGTCAATTCCATCAAAGCAACACTTGTCTTTGGATCAAGGGCTGCAGTATGCTCATCTAACAAGAGTAATTCAGGACGCTTCAAGGTTGCCATCAAAAGACTCAAGGCCTGTCTTTGTCCACCTGATAAGAACTCAATCGGTGTATTCAAGTGTTTCTCAAGACCGTTTCCCACTTTTTCAATAGTTGCCTGAAACTCATCCTTGTAGCTAGCCAGAAGTCTCGGAAACAGTCCACGATTTTCACCACGAAACTTGGCAATCAAAAGATTTTCAGCCACCGTCATACGGGGAGCTGTCCCCATCTTGGGATCTTGGAAGACACGAGACAGATACTTAGCCCGCTTCTCTGGTGAAAACTTAGTAACATCCTCACCCAAGATACGAATAGTTCCACTGCTTAATGACAAGGTTCCTGCAATAGTGTTAAAGAGAGTTGATTTCCCAGCTCCATTTCCACCTAAAATCGTGATGAAATCCTGTTCAAAAATTTCTAAGGAAACATCATTTAAAATAATCTTTTCTTCATCAAAGCCATTTTTAACGACTTTGGTTGCATTTTTTAATTCTACAATGGCTGTCATTTGCTTAACTTGGCTCCTTTCAAGATTGTTTGCTTAAATGTAGGAATCATGAGGCAGACTGCTAAAATTACGGCGCTGTACAAACGAAGGTAACTTGTATTAAAGCCAAGCGCGATAACTGCCCACACTAAGAATTGATAGGCGATAGAACCTACAACGATGGCAACCAGACGTTCTGCCAAGCTCAAACTCTTGAAGATAACTTCTCCAATAATCAAACTTGCAAGACCTACAACGATAACCCCGATTCCTCGAGACACATCAGCATAGCCTTCTTGCTGGGCAATGAGGGCACCTGCAAGGGCAATCACACCATTTGATAAGACCAAGCCCATGAGCTCCATGCGTCCAGTATGAATCCCAAAACTTCTAGCCATATCAGGATTGTCACCTGTAGCAATATAGGCTTGTCCAAGTTTGGTGTCCAAGAAAAAGAGCATGAGAGCAATGACAAGACTGACAAAGATAAGACCTGTCAAGAGTTGATTCAAATCCGAATCAAAAGGTAAGACATCCTGAATTTGCTTGGTTCCAAGCAGTCCTAAGTTTGCACGTCCCATAATCAAGAGCATGATAGAGTGACAGGAAGTCATCACCAAAATCCCTGAGAGCAAGGTTGGGATCTTCCCTTTTGTATAAAGAAGTCCTGCTGCCATCCCAGCCAAACAACCTGCTCCTACAGCAACAAGAGTCGCTAAAAATGGGTTCACTCCTTTAGTTATCAAAGTGACAGCAACAGCTCCCCCAAGAGGGAAGGAACCTTCTGTTGTCATATCTGGAAAGTTCAAAATCCTAAATGTCATAAAGATCCCCAGACCTAAAATGGCCCAGACAAATCCTTGAGAAATAATAGATAATATCATCTGTTTCTTAACCTTTTCTATATGATTTCTATTGTAAAAAATTGGAGGAGATGTCCCCAACTCCTCCATTACAGATTATTCAATCACTTGTCCTGCTTCTTTTAGAACAGATTCAGGAATCGTAATACCTAATTCTTGTGCCAATTTTTTGTTAATTACTGACTTACCAGTTGAAAATACATTGACTGGAGTATCAGCTGGTTTTGCACCTTTCAAAACTTGTGCAATCATTTTACCTGTTGCCACACCGAGATCATGTTGATCAACTACAACGGATGCCAAACCACCTGCTTCTACCATGGCAGTTGCGCTTGGGTAGATTGGTTTTTTAGCTGATTGGTTGCTTGATACAACAGTTGAGAAGGCTGAAGCAATAGTGTTATCGATTGGAACCCAGATAGCATCAACCTTGCTAGTCATAACATTAACTGTTGAAGCAATTTCATTTGTTGAAGGAACTGCAAATGTTTCTACTGTCAAACCTGCTTTTTCAGCATAAGCCTTAAATTCTTCTACCTGAGTTTTTGAATTGTCTTCGCTGCTTGAGTAAAGAGCTCCGATTGTTTTCACATTTGGTGTCAAAGCCTTGATGAGTTCAACTTGTTGTTGAGCTGGATTGTGGTCAGATACCCCTGTGATGTTGCCACCTGGTTTTTTCAAATCTTTAACCAAGTTCGCACCGATTGGGTCTGTAATAGCAGCCATGATAACCGGTAGGTCTTTTGTGGCACTAGCCAAGCCTTGAGCAGCTGGTGTTGCAATCCCTACTACTAGGTCATTCCCATTTGCAACCAATTGTTTACTCATTGTCGCAACCTTACTTTGGTCACCTTCTGAGTTCATAAAATCGATTTTAAGTTGATCATCTTTATAACCTTCTTCTGCAAGTCCATCTTGGATTCCCTTATAAATCAAGTCAAGAGATGGATGGCTTACAAACTGAAGGACACCAACTTTGGCAACTTTCTTTTCATTTTTAGCTTCTGGTTTATTCATTGAAGAGTAAATCAAACTTCCTGCTACTAAGACTGCTAATGCAGCGATAATTCCAATTAAACGTTTATTTTTCATTCTATTTCTCCTTTTCATTCTTTTAAAATACTTCACTTATCTAATACTCTTCGAAAATCTCTTCAAACCACGTCAACGTCGCCTTGCCGTAGGTATATGGTACTGACTCTATCAGTTCTATCCACAACCTCAAAACAGTGTTTTGAGCAGCTTGCGACTAGCTTCCTAGTTTGCTTTTTGATTTTCATTGAGTATAAACAAGTGACGCCATCGTTTTCTTTCCATACTAACCTCCATCAAAAAAGTCCTCACACAAAAAAACTTGTGTGAGGACGTCGATGCGCGGTACCACCTCAATTATAGGGAATTTCCCTATCGCTCTGTCTCGCAATAACGAGATGCACTGTAAGGTGTGCTCACCGAATTTTTATGATTTCAAATTCTAAATAACATTCAGCCCAATTTTCATCATCATCACTTATCTGTTTTCAGCTACCACAGACTCTCTAAAAAGTTTATATGATTACTTTTCTGAATGGTTAAATTATATCATTTTTCAACTACTTGTCAAGACTCTTTTAGCATTTTTTTGAAAGATTCAAAAACTTCCCCTATAGAAAAGAGGAAGTTTGATAGGTATCAGCCTGAATTACGCAATCCTGTCGCAATTCCATTGATAGTTGTATGGATTAATTTTTCTTGATCGCTTGATAATTCTCCTCGACGTTGACGTTTAATCAACTCCAACTGGATATAGTTGAGGATATTAAAGTAAGGCATACGGTAATCCAAACTTGCTTTTAGATATGGATTTTCAGCCAAGAGTTCATCATATCCTTCGATAGCCAAGATGACTTCCTTGGTAACTTGCCATTCATTTAGAATAGTCTCATAGATTGCTTTGACTTCTTCATCCTCACACAGTTTGGCATATTCAAAAGCAATATTCATATTTGATTTTGACAAGACCATGTCGACATTTGAAAGAAGCGATTGGAAGAAAGGCCAGTTTTGATACATATCTCGTAAGATAGCGATATTCTCTGGATTTTTATCGATAAATTCCTTGAAGCTTGAACCAACCCCATACCAGCCAGGGAACATGACACGACTTTGCGACCATGAGAATACCCAAGGGATAGCTCGCAAACCACCGATTTCAGTAATAGTCTTACGAGCGGCTGGACGTGAACCAATGTTAAAGCTTGAAATAGCCTTGATTGGACTTGACTCGAAGAAATAATCATAAAAATGATCATTCCCAAAGACCAAATCACGGTAGATATCGTAACTACGGTCCACTACTTGGTCCATAATAGCTTCATAACGATTTGAGGTATTGGTATCACTCTTCTTCTGAGTAATCATACGGTTAATGGCTGCAGATACTAACATTTCAAGGTTATAGTAAGCTGCGTCTTTATTACCGTATTTATTCCCAATTACTTCACCCTGCTCCGTCAAGCGGATACGATCTTTGATAGACTTGAGCGGTTGAGATGTGATGGCTTCATAGGTTGGTCCACCACCACGACCGACAGTACCACCGCGACCATGGAAGAAGGTAACCTTAACGCCAAATTCATCTCCGATAGCAGTCAATTGTTGTTGAGCCTTGTAGAGGGTCCAACATGATGATAGGTAACCACCATCTTTATTACTGTCAGAGTAGCCCAACATGATTTCTTGATAGTTATTGCGTGAAGCAATCCATTTCTTGGCCAGAGGAAGAGAAAGATATTCTCTCATGGTTTCTTCTGAGTGGTCCAAATCCTCAATTGTTTCAAAGAGAGGAACAATTTGGACCCGGGCTCTTTCTTTATCAACTAACCCTACTTCTTTTAGCAAGATAGCCAATTCCAACATGTCTGATACGCTGGTTGCATGTGAAATGATAGTCTGACGAATGACATCATCTCCCAACTTATCTTTCAACTTACGAGCAGCCTTAAAGATTGCTAATTCTTTTTCAAGTAACTCTGATTTTTCAACGTGAGTGGCAGAAAGAATACGTGGATCTTCTTCCAATTCTTTCAAAAGAAGCTGGCATTTTTCTTCTTCACTGAGTTCGCTATAATGAGAATGAATACCTGCTGATTTCAAGAGTTCGGCCACACAAGCTTCATGAACACTAGAATCTTGACGCATGTCAATAGATGCCAAATAAAAGCCAAAAATTTCAACTGCCTGAATCAGCTCAACAAAATCACCAGAAATCAGTGCTTCACCCTTGTTTTCCAAGAGGGAATCACGAATGGTAATTAAATCCTTATAAAAATCATTAGCTGTTTCATAGCGAGCTCCAACTTCCTTATCCTCAATCAAATAAGCTTTTGTCGCTTGGATTTTTGATTGAATATCAAACAAGGCACGACGGTATAGCTCTTTTTCACGATAAATAGAATTATCCTTAGACTGACGAGCCATTTCTCTGACTTGCTTGCTCACATTGACAATACTGGTTGAGAGAGAGAACTCACGATAAAGTTGGTAAATTTTTTCATCATAGTAGTTCATGATGACTTCACACTGAGTCATAGCAGATTGTTTCAAGGTGTCTGCTGTAACAAAAGGATTCCCATCACGGTCTCCACCAATCCACATACCCATGGTAATTGGTTTTGGATGTTTCAACTCCAAGCCATGTTTTTTAGCCAGACGTTTGTACTCAGCAGTCAAATGAGGAACTGCCTTCAGGAATGAACTATTGTAGTATTCCATAACATTCGTGATTTCATTGGTTACTTTCAATTTCTTTTCACGAATCATGTCTGTTTGCATGATAATCTCAATGTAACGACGGAGATCATTATGCCATTTTTCCTTATTAATCAAGCCTAATTTCACATCACGGTACTTACGCAAAAGGGTATGGATATGGTTTGTCAAATCCAACATACTCTTACGTTGTACTTGTGTTGGATGGGCAGTCAAAACAGGGACAACATTCAAATGTTCTAGAATTTCAACCGCATTTTCTTTTTCTGCAACCATTTTGATCGTTGCTGATAATTTCCCAAGATAATCTTGATCGATGTTATTTTGATGGTTGATTTCATAGGCTAAATCCACGTCTTCTGAAATATTAATCAAAAGAGGCAAGATAGAGAAATAGCGTGAAATATAAGCCATTTCATCATTTGTCAGACTAGTAACCAATTGGTTCAAGCCCTGATAATCTTCTTGAGTTGATAATTCTTTCAACTGCATGATTTTTTCAAAAGTCTCTGGGGCAAGCATATTTTTAGTGATATCTTCTAACAATTCTGTTAAAATCAATACTTCTTCTTGCACGACAGCTTTATTACTATAGTTTTCTAATTTTTGAAGAGACATAGGTAATCCTTTCCACTATCAACTCTACATATAGTTTGATGAGTGAGTTTCTAACTCCTCATATAATTGGGCACGTTTTTCACTTGCATCAATATTTAAGACAAAAGCAATGGCTACAGACAAGACTAGGAGACTGTTCCCTCCTTGTGATAAGAAGGGGAAGGTTACTCCTGTCGAAGGAATAATGCCAGAAATTCCACCGATATTGACAAATACCTGTACCAGCATCATCCCCCCAACCCCAATCGCCATCATGGAATTAAAGGGATTCTTAGCACGAATACCGACTAGGATAATTCGTAAAATCAGGAAAAAGACAAGGGCTAAAATCAAGCTGGCTCCCACAAATCCAAACTCTTCAATAACAATTGAAAATACAAAGTCTGTATGGGCCTCTGGTAAATAACCACGTTTTTCGATTGAATTTCCTAAGCCTAGACCAAACCACCCACCATTTACCATGGCAAAGTAGGAATTTGCAAGTTGGTGACCTGACCCTGCCAAATCGGCAAAGGGATTAAAGTAGGCACTGAAACGCTTAGCAACGTAACCAAATACTGGAACTTTTGAAAACTTATCAACCCCGATCATAGAAATAGCTGATAAGGACAGGGCTGAAACTCCAAATAATACACCGATAAAGGCTATAAACCAACGATGAGCAATTCCACTAACTGTATACATAATCAAGGCGACCAGAGCTAGGATGGTCGCATTCCCCAAATCTGGGAAAATAGCTAAACTTCCTATCATGACTAGTAGGACGAAGCGCCAATCATTAAAAGCACGAGGAATCCATTGATTTTGAGTTAAAACTTGAAAATCGTAAATTCCAATTTCATCCTGTTGTTTTGAGAAACGTTGGGCCAAGTACCAGACGATGATAATCTTCAAATACTCAGCTGGCTGAATGGTCAAAGGTCCTACTGAAATCCAACCATAGGCTCCATTGACTGGCGTACCAATTAAGCGAGCCAGAGCCAAAAGAATCAGCTCAACAAACATAACAATAAATAGCAGTCGTTCTTTTCTTAAAAAATTCAGTTTCAGCTTATATATCAAGGCAATCAATATTAAACTAAGTATCCAAAACATTCCCTGACTTCGAACCAATTGGAGGGCACTTTTACCTTCTTCGATAAGAATGGCACTAGTTGTAGAATAAACTACAATCAAGCCCAAAATAGATAAAAGTAAGTAAGGAACTAGAATAGAATAGTTTAACAGGTGCCTCTTACTAATCTTCATAGTATCACCAATCTAATGAGAACAAAAGAAATTATTCCCAAATTCCGTTTATTTTCTAGTTTTGATTGCTATTATACCATTTTTTCCGAAAGAAAAAAACTCTTACCCTTAAGATAATAGATTTTCTCATAAGAAAAAGAGCGCTTGGCTCTTTTCTGTTTTATTCTTTTGAAGAACTGCTTGAGCTTGAATCTCCACCACCGATATATTGGGTAAAGATATTTTGGAAGGCTTGGTCTTTAACCTTGATGTTGGCAGCCTGCAATTCTTTTCCGACAATACTTTGAACAAATGATGCATCATTTTGTTTTTGAGTCAAGATAACAGTTTTCAATTTTTCTTTGTAGTCATCGATATTAGATGACTTTTCTGTTTTCTTAATGAGTTTTACAATGTAATACTGACTGCTGTATGCTTGAGTACCAGTAGCTGTAATGACATCAGAAATGCCATTAACATCCAAGGCAAAAGCTGCTTTCTTAACTGGATCTGGTACTTCTGTTGAAGCTGAATCAAAAGTGATTTCACCACCGTTAGCTTTAGTTTTCTCATCAGTTGAGTTATCTTTAGCTAATTGAGCAAAATCTGCGCCACTTGCCTTAGCTTTTTCGAGTACTTCTTTCGCTTTATCCTCATTATCGAGACGAATAATTTGAGCAGTTACGTCCGGAGTATAGCTCTCAAATGCTTTCTTATACGCTTCATCAGTTAATTCAGCTTCTGCAGCCTTTTTAACTGCAAATTCAACTAATTTACTTGTACGAATTTGTGCTTTACGTGTTTCAAGAGTCATACCTGATTGTGATAAGACACGTTGGTAATTCTCACCATATTGTTTTTCTTCTCCAGAAATGATATCATCGATTTCTTTGTCATCTACTTCTGAGCCATATTGCTTCTCAAATACTTTTTGGATGGTCATATTCAACAAGACTTGTTGGGCTGAAGGATTGATTTTCACTTGCTCATAAAATTGATGTTCTGTGATGACATCCCCTTTCATGCTGATAAGATCTGCTCCTTCTGAACCTTTGGAACAAGCTGCTAATGTTGCTACTGATAATAATGTAATGGCACCTGCCAATAGTTTTTTCTTCATGTCTACTCCTTTGAGATAAGTGTTACCCTATCTATTTTACTATATTTTCTTAAATTTTTCTGAAAATCATTCGCTGTCAGGCAATTGAACATCTGCTACATTTTTACGAAGCATGAGAATACCGTCCCCCAGAGGTACTAATGTTGCGGTGAGTCCTAGATTGTCTAAGGTTGCATCAAATAGTCTTTGAAGTCCTCTGTAAATAGTTCGCTGACCACGACGGACTTCCATAATATCCTTGGCAACATCACCACCTTGGAAAATATCATCCAAAACAACCACACCACCGACTTCCAAATGTTTGAGGATTTCTGGCAGAAAGACGATGTATTTAGACTTGGCTGAATCCATAAAGACGAAATCATAGGACTCTGTCAAGGTAGATAAGACATCTACCGCATCTCCTTCTAGGAGCGTAATTTGCTTGCGACTGTCAAACTGGGCGAAATTTTCCTTGGCAAATCCAATCATTTCTGGATTGCGGTCAATGGTTGTAATCTTAGCATTTGGCGCATGTTCAGCCATCAAGAGGGCTGAAAAACCGATAGCCGTCCCAATTTCCAGAATATTTTTAGGCCGCATGGTTTCCATGAGAAAACGGAAATAAGCAACCGTTTCATGAGGAATAATGGGAATATTTTCCTTGCGAGCAAAGTCTTCCAATTCTTTCAAAGATCCTGTGACTTGCTTTTGACGCTGACGCATCAAGTCTACAATTTCTTCTTTGACGACAGGACGACGCATGTTATGGTTGGCATTTTTACTATACGATTCAACCATCTTATGCCAATCCCAATTTTTCAACAAGGGCTTCAAACTCATTTAAGCGACGTTCAAAGACTGCAAAGGCATCGTTTAGGTAATCTTCCTTCTCCATATCAACACCAGCTTTTCTCATGACATTAAGTGGATAGTCAGACTTACCTGCCTTGAGGTAGTCGATATAGCGGTCACGGTCTTCTTGACTACCATGCACAATCTTTTCAGCCAAGGCTGAGGCTGCTGCAAAGCCAGTTGAATATTGGTATACATAGTAGTTATAGTAGAAGTGTGGAATGCGTGCCCACTCGTACTGGATTTCAGGATTGTCTTCCTTACTCAAACCATAATACTCTTGGTTCAAGTCTGCGTAGAGTTTATTTAAGAAATCACTTGTCAAGACTTCACCATTTTGATCCGCTTGGTGAATGGCGTGTTCAAACTCAGCAAATTGAGTTTGGCGGAAAACTGTTCCACGGAAACCATCTAGGAAGTTATTGAGAATAGCAAAGCGCGTTGCGTCGTCTTCCACTTCTTCCAATAATTTCTCCGTCAAGATATTTTCATTGGTCGTTGATGCAATCTCTGCCAAGAAGATAGAATAATCTCCGTAAACATAAGGTTGAGTTTCACGAGTATAGCTTGAGTGCATACTATGACCTGTTTCATGAACAAGAGTAAAGAGATTGTCTAGATTGTCCTGCCAGTTAAGAAGCATAAAGGCATTGGTATCATAAGAACCACCTGAGTAGGCACCTGAACGCTTGCCTTGGTTTTCGTAAACATCAATCCAACGATCGCTGAAGGCACGTTTAACACGACTCAAGTAATCCTCACCCAAGACTGCCAAGGCTTCTTCGGCCTTTTTCAAAGCTTCCTCGTAAGTAAAACTATATTCAACAGATGAAAGCGGTGTGTAGACATCGTACATCTTAAGGTCTGAAATTCCCAAAATCTTTGAACGAAGTTCAAGGTAACGATGCAAGAGTGGCAAATGCTTGCGAACTGCTGCTACCAAATTGTCATAAACACTTTCTGGAACAAAATTTGCTGCGAGGGCTGCATGACGAGCACTCTTGTAGTTGCGAACTTTGGCTCGGTAGTTTTGTACTTTAACATTGGTTTGTAAAGTTTTAGCATAGGTGTGTTGGAATTGCTCATAAGTTGCATAAAGGGCTTGATAGGCACCACGACGAACCTCACGGTTTTTAGACTCCATCAAGCGTGTGTAAGTCCCATGAGATAGCTGAACTTCCTTACCATCATCGTCGAGGACATAAGGGAACACAATATCCGCATTGTCCAAGATAGCGAAGGTTTCACTTGCCGAACCAAAGATTTCCCCAGCTCCAGCTAATAATTCTTCTTCACGTTGTGAAAGAACGTGTTCCTTGCCTTGTAAAAGCTTGTCAAAATAGTGTTGATAAACCTGCAATTTTGGTTGAACTTCTAAAAAGTCAGCATACTGCTTTTCGCTAATATCCATAAATTCAGGTTCATAGAATGAAAAAGCTTGGTCTAGCTGGCTATAGAGAGTCATTGCCTTAGCATAGTACTCTTGGTACTTGGCTTCACGTGTGTCTTGGTCATTCTTCATATGAGCATAAACGTAAAGCTTCTCCATTTGGCGTTCCATTTCAAGAGAAAATTCAGTAATTTCTAGTAGGCTATCCGCACTATCCAAGAGATGGCCTTCATACTGGGCTACTTTCTCCAATTGTTCCGTTAAATCTTTTAAGGCTTCTTCCCAAGCCTGGTCAGTTGGGTAAATCGTTGATAGATCCCATGTATCTTTTTCATTTATTTCATTTCTTTGTAATACCATTAGATTCCTCCATCCTTTCTATTCTACCATATTTTTCAAGAAATATTGCTGATAAAAGGCTGGTGGATAGAGCTTTTGCCAATCATTTTGAGGATTTTGTTGGTAATAGGTTTGAAAATACTGATAATAGCAAATCAAATCTTGCTTAATCTGGCAAAACTCACCTACTAGTGGTCGAATTTGTGGATACCATTCTTTCAGCCCATAAGTCAGGATATTATCTCCCTTTTCATAAGCTTCTGCTTGTTCTTTCATCCAAATAGGATTTTGGTAATAGAGTTGCTGTCGGATATAGCGACAGATGTCCTTATCCTCAGAAACTGTAAAATGAGATATTTTTTGTTTCTTATAAGGGAAACGCAATATTTCCAATAAACTAGCTTGACCATAGAGAAATTCCTTGATTTGATAATGGAGTTTACCGCGGAGATCTTGGTGAATCAGGTATTTGAGTCTTAAAACTTGTTTTTCACTGTCTAATTCCCAAACATAAAAGCCCACGTTTTGACTAAAATAGAGAAAACCTTCTTGCAGACGAGTCAAACGCTCCTTGAGCCAAAGTTTTTCTCCCAGTAACCACAGTACTTGGTAACCCTGACTACGATAGCCCTCGCTACGCTCTTTAAGAAGTTTCTGTGGCAAGGGACTACACTGAACCTCTAAAGCTAGGATGCCATTTACAAACACATCCGCAATCTGTTTAAGCTCTGGAAGCAGGTATTCTAATTGCACCTCTGCCTCTTTGTTCAACCAGTGATAAAGGACTTCCTTATTTTCCAAGTGTTCTTGACTTTCATTTTCAGAGGAAAAATCACAGTCTTTTAAGGTTTTGTGGGCAAAATGGGTCCGGACACTTGGTCCTTGACGCAAACGGAGCTGACCTCCACAAGCTGGGCAGGTGTATTCTTCCTTCTCAAGTTTATCCTCTAACACATTTACCAATTCTCCCCTAGCATCTCTCGCAACAAACATGATTTCCCTCCTTTTCTATATTATTCGTAAAAAAAGAAAAAAGATCAGGAAATTTCCTAATCTTCATTCATGTTCATTTGATTTTCTTAGCTAGCATGGTCGCAAAGCGTAGTTGAATACGATTGCCATTCTCATCGCGACGGTGAAGATGGCCTGGATTTTCATTGTACTTAATCAATTCCCAGTCCTTGTAGTAGTCTGCCAATTCTCCCTCTTTAAATGTGAATGGGAAGTTCACTGAGCAAGGATAATCTTCCGTATCCATGGCACAAACGATAAGATTATAACCACCGACCGTGGTATGCTCCTGCATATTTTTGATAATTGCAGGAATGCGGTCTGCTTGCAAAAACATCAAAACAACTGTCGATACGATGAAATCATACGCTTGCCCAATACTGGATGAATTGATATCGTAAAGGCCAACAGGCATATCCAGGTCTTCCTGCTCCACAATGCTTTGCAAGATTTCAAGAGATAATTCATTTTGATCCACAGCTGTCACATCAAAACCTTGCTGGGCTAGAAAGAGAGCATTACGGCCTTGACCACAGCCCAAATCTAAGGCTTTCCCTGGTTTTACTTTCTGCATAGCCTCTAGGACCTCTGAATGAACCGGATTGGTATTGTATTTTTTAGGGAAATAATCCTCAGGTTTACAATAAAATTCCAAATACCATTCTACATCGTCTGTAGCAGCCTCTACTCGGTGCCAGGCTTGTGGTTGTGCCATGGGATTGTCAGCCCCTGCTTCAAAGAGGTGCTCAGCTAAAACCTTACCATCCTCTGTCAATTCAATAAACTTGAGAGTTCCTTTTAAAACAGTAATCTTGCCCCAAGTCCCAACCTTGGTATTGTGCTTTTGCTGAACAGCCTCTGGCATGGTTTCTTTAGTCCACAAAGGCATACGTTTATAGGCAACTAGTTTTTCCATTTTCATTTCCTCTTTTTATCGCTGATTAACAGCTTTCATCACGCGCGCAATATCGCGATTCTGCTCACGACGTTTGATTGACTCCCGTTTATCATAGTCATGCTTCCCTTTAGCTAAACCTAAAAGGAGCTTGGCATATCCATCTTTGATATAAACTTTAAGAGGAACCAGGGTCATTCCTGTCCCTTTGGTCTCTTGTTCTAATTTTTGGATTTGCTTTTTATGGAGCAGGAGTTTGCGACGACGTTCTGGTTCCTGGTTCCAGATATTGCCCTCTTCGTAAGGAGCGATATGAACATTGCTCAACCAAACTTCTCCATTTTTTACTTGGGCAAAGCCATCCTTGAGATTGATTCGAGCTGCTCGTACACTCTTGATTTCAGTTCCAGTCAGGACCATCCCTGCCTCTAACGTATCTACGATAGTATAGTCGTGGCGTGCCTTTTTATTTTGTGCGACGACCTTTCCCTCGCCCTTTGCCATGCTTGGCTCCTTTCTTAGCTACTTCCTTGTAAAAATGTTTCTTGCCCTTTTTCTTCTTGTCTTTTTGTGAATGCTTGCGCTTATCATTTGAGCGTCCTGATTTTCTCTTATCTTCCTTCTTATCTGAACGACGACTTGAACCACGCCCTCTATCATTGCGACTAGACTGTTTCAAGCCTTTTTCAATCACATCAAATTCACTTGGAATATAAGAAAAGTCAATTTCGCCCGTCATCTTATCAGCTCTTTCAACCCGAATGCGAATCTGCTGTCCGACACGGAAGGTTGTTCCCGATTTCTCCCCACGAAGAGTCAAATCACGTTCGTTGAAATGATAAAATTCAGGTAAATTTGTGATGTGAATCAAGCCTTCAACTGTGTTTGGCAATTCAACAAAGAGACCAAACTTGACAATGCTGGATACAACCGCATCATACTCTTCACCCACGTATTCTTCCATGTACTCAGCCTTTTTCATGGCTTCGACTTCACGCTCAGCCTCAATGGCACGACGTTCACGGTTGGAAGACTGGGTCGCAATCTCTGGAATCACTTGCTCAAAATGCTCGGCTATTTCCTTAGAACGGCCGTAATCACGAATCATACGGTGAACAAGAAGGTCTGGATAACGACGAATCGGACTAGTAAAGTGAGTATAATAGTCAGCCGCTAATCCATAATGGCCGTGATTGTGCTCCGAATAGCGGGCCTGCTGCATAGAGCGAAGAAGCATCATGGACAATACATCTGCATAAGGTTCTCCCTCAACAGTACGCATGATGTCTTGAAGTGCCTCCTGGCTAATCTCACTAGCAGTCCCATAAATGCGCAATCCAAAACTTGAAGCATAATCAATAAACTTCTGAACTTTTTCAGCCTTAGGCTCCTCATGGATACGATAGATGAAAGGCAAATCCAGCTTGCTGAAATGCTCGGCAACTGTTTCGTTGGCTATCAACATGAAGGACTCAATCATGCGCTCGGCAACACCACGTTGACGAAGAACAATATCAACAGGCTTACCTTGTTTATCCACTAAAATCTTAGCTTCATTGGTATCGAAATTGAGGGCTCCACGTTTCACACGCATATTTTCTAAAATTTCATGGAGCTTGGCCATGAGTTCGATACTTGGAACAATTTTCTGATACTCTTGTCTCTTCTCCTCGTCACCTGCTAGGATATCATTGACATCGCTATAGGTCATACGAAAACTGGTCTTGATAACCGTTTGTGTGATAGTGTAGTTGACTACACGACCATGTTTATCAATCTCCATAATGGCAGACTGGGTCAAGCGGTCCACTTGCGGGTTAAGTGAGCAAATTCCATTTGATAGGCGTTCTGGAAGCATTGGAACCACACGGTCTGTTACATAGACTGAAGTCGCGCGGTTAAGGGCTTCCTTGTCAAGGGTAGAACCCTCAGTTACATAGTAGGAAACATCTGCGATGTGAACACCAAGCTCCAGATTTCCATTTTTCAAGGCCTTGATATGCACTGCATCGTCCAAGTCTTTGGCATCCGCACCGTCAATGGTAAAAGTAATTTCATCTCTCAAATCCAGACGGCCTTCCATATCCTTTTGAGACGGAGCATCCGGCACACTTTCTGCTTCCTTGACAACGGCTTCTGGAAATTCTGAGACAATGTCCATTGATTCCAAAACCTCAAGAACATCAATTCCGACATCCGTTGAATGCCCCACCACATCGAGGACACTAGCGACAAAGAAATCATGTTTCTTGCTTGGGTATTTATCGATAAAGACCTTGAGAACTTCTGTTCCCTCTAGTTTTAGAGCTGGTTTCTTAACGTAAATCGGTTGGTTGATTTTCTGATTTTTTGAACGGATGTAACCAGCATACTTGGGTTTTTCCTGATCTAGAACGATTTGGCCGACAACGGTTGTCAAGCTGTGTTCTAAGATATCAATAATTTTGGCTTCGGCTGCTGTTCCTTTATTTCGGTCAGCGACTTTCTTAATCACGACCTCAACGGTATCACCATCAATAGCATAGTTGACATCGTTTTTTCCTACAAAAAGGTCGTCCTCCTCGCCTTCCAGACTAACAAAGCCAAAGCCATTTTTATGAGCATGAAAAATCCCCTTGAGAGTAATCTCATGTTTTTTCTTAACTTCCAAAGTCAAAGTTCCATCTTCTTCAAAGCGTATCTGGTGCTTTCTTTCCATTAGGGACAAGGTTTTAATCAACTCACGAAAATCCTTGGAACCGTCTTTTTCCAAAGCCTGAGCCAAGTCATTGACAGTTACCTTTCCCTTATCTTGTAAATATTCTTTTATTCTATCTTTCATATTTTCTTTCTAGATTTTTTAATTTTCTTTTACTGCAAAACCTTCTTGCACATCCTTTAAAAATAAAAAGAGGCAAAGACCTAGTCCTGCCCATTATTTTCTTATCTACTTGATAATACCGTCAATGCTAAGGCAATGGCTAGCCAGAAAAAGACTAAAATCCCTGTCAAACGCTGCATTACAGCTTCAAAACCGCGTGCTTTACTGCGTTCAAACAAATCACCTGAGCTGGCATCAAATACATTGCTGGATTGGTTTTTGGTTGGTTGCATGAAAATCGCAATCACAATCACAACAGATAATACTAATAAAATGGTTAATAATAGGTTATACATATCAAACTCCTTAAAATCCCTATTATTTTACCATAAAATCTACTTAGATTCAAGATGTAGGGTTACTTTTCTTTCCTTGGGACAATACTTTAAAACCTCAATCTTGTCTGGATGGGTTTTTGAATTTTTACTAGTTAGGTAATTGATACTGCCACAAGAGGAGCATTTGAGATTAATTTTTACTCGCACTAGATTTCCTTTACTTTTAATAATGTTCGAAATTGAAGAAGGTTAAAGAGACAACTAAAGGCAACACAAAGGCTTGTCGCATAAAATACTGCATGGTAGCCAAATTGACCTGCTACTGCAGAACCTGCCATAGGCCCAACGACACCTCCCAGATAAAAGAATACCTGATTAAAGGCAAAGACCCTCGAAATACCGGCTTTGGGGGTCATTTTACTGAGAAGGGCATTAACGCCAGGTATCAGCGCACCGGTTCCCAATCCAAAGAGGAAACGATAAAGTCCTAGTTGAAGGGGGCTAGAGGCATTGGCACAAAGAAGATAGATGATGACTGAATAAAGCTGGGCTACAACCAAGAGGCGATGGTTGCCCACCTTGTCACCTAGCTTTCCCATGACTCCTGCACTCATCATACTGGAAAAGCCCATACTAGATACAATCAAACCAGAGACAAAAAGAAGATTCTCTGTCTGGCCTAAGTCGCGTACATACAGAGCTAAGATAGGGCCGATTGATTGGGCTGAAAATTGGATGACAAAACTAGTCAGAAAGAGGTTGACCAAGAGATAGGGATATTTAACTGATGTAAATAATTCCTTTGTTGGGATGGCCTTTTCCTTGGCTAGTGGTTGAAAATCTTCCTTGATAAAGCAAATAGTTAAAACAGCAGCTAAGAATAGAAAACTACCAACCAGTAAGAAAACTGTACGAATACCAAATAATTCTGCAATAAAGCCACCAATAAAGGGACCAGTTAGAGTGCCTGCAACTACGCCAGTAGACAAAGTTCCGAGAGCAGAGCCTGATTTCTCCTTGGGAACCTGACTAGCTATCAAGGCTGTGGCGTTAGGAACAAAACCTGCAAATACACCATTTAATAAACGAAGAAAGATTAACCAATAAATATTTGGCACAAAAGCCAAGCCTCCCATAGTAATGGTCATGGCCAGACCAGCACGAATCATCATGGGTTTTCGACCGTATTTATCAGCAAGGATGCCCCAGATAGGAGAGAAAATTGCCGCGGAAATAGCAGAGACAGAAATAGCTAAGCCTGCATAAAAAGCGACTTGCCCACTTCCTACACCTAGATTTTCCACAAAGATGGGCATAAAGGGCACAACCAAAGAAATACTGGCTCCAGTTAGAAAATTACCAAACCAGGCAATGCGCAGATTATCCTTCCAGTTAATCTCTGTCATCTTCGCTACCTCCCTCAAGCAGGGAGAACACCTGAGTAAGAAGCTGGTCCTGATTTCCATTGTTGTTTAAAACAAGGCTGGCCAAATCTTTCTTTTTCTCTAAAGGCCACTGGGCTGCCAGACGAAACTCAGCTTCATCTTTGGACAACTGATCCCTTTTCATTAAACGTTCCACTTGGACATCTCGGTCCACATAGACCAACCAAGTCTCATCAAACCAAGAGACGTAGTCCTGCTCAAAAAGTAGGGGAATATCCATGAAGAAAATCTCTTCTGTCTGAGCCAATTGGTCTCTTAATGTAGCTAGTTCCTCACGGATAATCTCTCCTTGGATTTGCTTAGACCATTCTCGTTCTTCAAGATTTGAAAAGATGAGACTAGCCAGGAGAGGGCGATTAAGTTCTCCGTTTTCAAGGATGATTTCTTGCCCAAAATGCTGGACTAGAGCCTGAAATAGACGACCACCAGGTTTCTGTAGTTGGTGAACAAGAGCGTCAGCATCCACCACTTGAAAGCCTTGCTTTCTTAGAAAATTTGTCACGGTTGACTTGCCAGAGGCAATTCCACCTGTGATTCCGATGATTTTTCCCATCAGCCCCTCCTTTGGCACTGAGGACAAAAGTGAGTTCCACGTCCGCCTAGTTGGATTTTTTCAATCACAGTGCCACAACGTGAACATTCTTGACCAGCCTTGTCATAGACCTGGTGAAAATCCTGCATAGTTCCATCTTCCCCAAAGGCATTGGTATAGGTTCGAATGGTGGAACCGCCTTTTTCAACAGCCTGTCCCAATACAGCAATGGTCTGGTCATGAATAGCTGTCGCTTCTGCTGCTGTCAACGTCTGGGAAGGTCTAGCCGGATGAACCTGAGCTCGCCAGAGAACCTCATCCACATAGATATTACCTAGTCCAGCTACCAAGGTCTGGTCTAGGAGATGGGATTTGATAGGCTTTTTGGACTTAGCTAGGGCAGTTTGAAAGACCTGCAAATCAAAGTCTTGTTCGCTTGGTTCAGGTCCTAGTTTTTTAGAAATAAAGTAGACTTCCAAAAGGTCAGGAGCCAAAAGTTCCATAGTACCAAACTTGCGAACATCCTCATAAACAAGCGTGCCACCATCTTCAAACTGAAAGAAAACATGGGCATGTTTTCGTTCAGGAACCTGGTCCGGATAGTAAAAATACTTGCCCTCCATCCGCAAATGGGAAATCAAGACCTTGTCTGTCAGGTAGAAAATCAAATATTTACCACGACGTCCCATTGACTCAACAATCTGACCAGGCACTTTCTTTTGAAACTCGTCCAAATCCGTCTTAATCATCTTGGGATAGCGAATTTCTACACTCGAAATCTTCTTACCCAGAATCAATTTTTCCAAGCCACGTCGAACGGTTTCAACCTCTGGTAATTCAGGCATAAGTCCTCCTTCTGTAAAAACAAGAAGCAGGCATGAGCCCACCTCTACTTAGTATTCTTTTTCATTATAGCCAAAGTCAGCCAAATCTAGCTTTTTATCGCGCCAATTTTTCTTGACCTTGACCCAGGTTTCTAGGAAGACCTTATCTCCTAGCATGAGTTCAATATCACGACGGGCCATGCTACCGATTTTCTTAAGCATAGCGCCACCTTTACCGATGATAATCCCTTTTTGACTATCACGCTCGACCATGATGGTTGCACGAATGTGAACCTTGTCTGTCTCTTCATCTCGTTTCATAGAATCAACCACAACGGCAACTGAGTGAGGAATCTCTTCACGCGTTAAATGAAGAACCTTCTCGCGAACCATTTCTGAAACCAAGAAACGTTCTGGATGGTCTGTGATTTGATCAGACGGGAAATACTGGTAACCTTCGTCCAGATTTTCACTCAAAATATCAACTAAACGTGAGACATTATTTCCCTGAAGAGCTGAGATTGGAACGATTTCCTTAAAGTCCATTTGATTACGAAAATCATCAATCTGAGACAAAAGCTGGTCTGGATGAACCTTATCAATCTTGTTCACCACCAAAATCACAGGAACCTTGGCAGCCTTAAGACGCTCGATAATCATGTCGTCTCCCTTACCACGCGCTTCATCAGCAGGCACCATGAAAAGAACAGTATCCACTTCGCGAAGGGTACTGTAGGCAGACTCAACCATGAAATCTCCGAGAGCCGTTTTAGGTTTGTGAATCCCTGGTGTATCAATAAAGACGATTTGCTCCTTATCAGTCGTGTAAATTCCCATGATTTTGTTGCGCGTTGTCTGCGCCTTGTCACTCATGATGGCAATCTTTTGCCCCATGACGTGGTTTAAAAAGGTTGACTTCCCAACATTGGGACGTCCTAAAATGGCTACAAAGCCTGATTTAAAAGTCATAATTTCCTCTTACTGTTTAAAATAATAAATCCCAGATTCGTGGGAGAAAAATCAATGCGCCTGTTAAGGCTGCAAAAAGAGAGACTACTAATACCGCGCCAGCCGCCATATCCTTGGCATTTTTAGCCAGCATGGAAAAGTGATAGTGACTGGCCAAATCCACCACATTTTCAATAGCAGAATTGATAATTTCAAAGGCTACTACTAAGAAAATGCTCAATAGGAGAAAGAGCCATTCGATTCGTGACACCTGAAAAACAAAACCTGCAAGGATGACTACAAGAGCCGTCACTGCATGTTTTCGCATATTGCGTTCTTCCTTGATAGCAGTAAAAATTCCTGTGAGAGCAAATTCTAAACTGGATATCAGGTCACGATTTTTCCATTTTCGTTTATTGTCT
The DNA here is from genome assembly GCF_001808785.1 of Streptococcus sp. HMSC077D04. Lineage (GTDB taxonomy): Bacteria > Bacillota > Bacilli > Lactobacillales > Streptococcaceae > Streptococcus > Streptococcus mitis_BX. The sequence continues at coordinate 244,166 of NZ_KV794547.1, forward strand.
TGTGAGTCCATAGGCTGTCAAAATTTCTTCTTGTAAACCGAACATCTCCGCTTCTTCTTCCGGAGTGTAGTGATCATAGCCGTTGATATGTAAAAAGCCGTGTACTGCCAAGAAGCCCATCTCACGCTCAAAGCTATGGCCATATTCCTCGGCCTGCTCATGAGCCTTATCGAGAGAGATGAACAGTTCCCCAATATAGGCATCAAACTCAGACATCATCTCTGCCAATTCCGGATTTTCAAGCAACTCTTCCTCGTCAAAGGCAATTTCCAACTCTGGCTTATATTCAAGGCTGATAACATCTGTCGGACGGTCTGTGTCACGGTACTCAAGATTAAGTTCATGACTACGCTCATTGGTCACAAAAGTGACTGCCATCTCCTTGTCTTCTTTGCCTAATTTTTGGGCTGCAAATTCCAAAATTTCTTGGGTTTGTTGCAACATTTCTTTTGAAACATGACCAGTTTCATCTACCATTTCAATATACATGTGCTTCTCGTTTCTCTTTACTTGGCTTTATTATACCACATTTCCATGATTTTATTCTACCTTTTTGATATAATACTATGGAATACAATCACAAGGAGAGAACGATGTCATTTGACGGATTTTTTTTACACCACATGGTTGAGGAATTGCGAAGAGAGTTAGTGAATGGTCGCATTCAGAAAATCAATCAGCCTTTTGAACAAGAGTTGGTCTTGCAAATCCGTAGCAATCGCCAAAGTCATCGCCTGCTCCTTTCTGCCCATCCAGTTTTTGGACGCATTCAGCTGACCCAAACGACTTTTGAAAATCCAGCCCAACCTTCCACCTTTATCATGGTTTTGAGAAAATATTTGCAGGGTGCCCTGATTGAGTCTATTGAGCAAGTGGAAAATGACCGTATTGTGGAAATGATAGTTTCCAATAAAAACGAGATTGGAGACCATATTCAGGCTACCTTGATTATCGAAATCATGGGGAAACACAGTAATATTCTACTGGTCGATAAAAGCAGTCATAAAATCCTCGAAGTTATCAAACACGTTGGATTTTCGCAAAATAGCTACCGTACTTTACTTCCTGGCTCAACCTATATCGCTCCGCCAAGCACGGAATCTCTCAATCCTTTCACGGTCAAGGACGAGAAACTCTTTGAAATCCTGCAAACACAGGAAACGACAGCTAAACATCTTCAAAGCCTCTTTCAAGGTCTGGGACGCGATACGGCAAATGAATTGGAAAGTATACTGGTTAGTGAAAAACTGTCTACTTTCCGTAACTTTTTCAATCAAGAAACCAAGCCATGCTTGACTAAGACTTCCTTCAGTCCAGTTCCTTTTGCAAATCAGGTGGGAGAACCTTTTACCAGTCTTTCTGATTTGTTGGACACCTACTATAAGGATAAGGCTGAGCGCGACCGCGTCAAACAGCAAGCCAGTGAACTCATTCGTCGTGTTGAAAATGAACTTCAAAAAAATCGTCATAAGCTTAAAAAACAAGAAAAAGAGTTACTGGCGACAGACAATGCTGAAGAATTTCGCCAAAAAGGAGAATTGCTAACAACCTTCCTCCACCAAGTGCCTAACGACCAAGACCAGGTTATCCTAGACAACTACTACACCAACCAACCTATCACGATTGCACTTGATAAGGCTCTGACTCCCAACCAGAATGCCCAACGCTATTTCAAACGCTATCAGAAATTAAAAGAAGCTGTCAAATACTTGACTGATCTGATTGAGGAAACCAAGGCAACCATTCTCTATCTGGAAAGTGTGGAGACCGTCCTCAACCAAGCTGGACTGGAAGAAATCGCTGAAATCCGCGAAGAATTAATCCAAACAGGTTTTATCCGCAGAAGACAGCGAGAGAAAATTCAGAAACGAAAAAAACCAGAACAGTATCTAGCAAGCGATGGCAAAACCATCATCTATGTCGGACGCAATAACCTGCAAAATGAGGAGCTAACCTTTAAAATGGCCCGCAAGGAGGAACTTTGGTTCCATGCCAAGGATATTCCTGGAAGCCATGTTGTCATCTCAGGAAATCTTGACCCATCTGATGAAGTCAAGACAGACGCAGCAGAGTTGGCCGCCTACTTCTCTCAAGGTCGCCTGTCAAATCTCGTGCAGGTAGATATGATTGAAGTAAAGAAACTCAACAAACCAACTGGTGGCAAACCCGGTTTTGTCACTTACACAGGACAAAAGACCCTCCGTGTCACACCAGACCCAGAAAAAATTGCATCCATGAAAAAATCCTGATTTTACTTGAAATCAGGATTTTCTTTTACATTTTACTCTGCAATCAAGGTTTCTAATCCAACCTTCATCATATCGGTGAAGGTATTTTGGCGTTCTTCTGCAGTCGTGTCTTCATCTGGATTGACCAAGCTATCAGAGATAGTCATAATAGCTAGCGCATCAACATGGTGTTGAGCAGCAAGATAGTAAAGAGCTGCTGCTTCCATTTCCACAGCCTTGACTCCCCATTTACCAAGCTCGATATTCTTTTCAAAGTAGTTTGAGTAAAAAACATCAGATGACAAAACGTTCCCAACGTGGGTTGTCATACCAAGTTCTTTGGCAATATGGTAGGCCTTATCTAGTAAATCAAAACTAGCGATTTGTGGAAAATCGTACTGTGGCCAGTCATTACGGACGATGTTTGAGTTGGTTGCAGCTGCCTGCGCCAAAACCAATTCACGAACGTGGACATCTTCATTCAAAGAACCTGCAGTTCCCACACGAATCAATTTCTTCACACCGTAGTCAACAATCAACTCACGCGCATAAATCGAAATCGATGGCATCCCCATCCCAGTTCCCATGACAGATACACGGTGGCCCTTGTAAGTACCAGTGTAACCAAACATGTTACGCACTTCGTTAAAACAAACAGCATCTTCAAGGAAATTCTCCGCAATAAACTTAGCACGAAGAGGATCCCCAGGAAGAAGAATTTTATCAGCAATTTCACCCTGCTGAGCAGCAATATGGATAGACATAATTTATGATTCAAAGAGCGACAAGAAAACGACTGAAAATTAGGAATCTGACGAGAAATCCTGATTTCTCAGTCAGATTATCTATTTTCCAAGTTTTCCGCTCGTGTTCAAATTAGAACACCTCACTCTACCTTTCTTTTTTTATATTCAGGATAGCGACAGAGAATAAAGTAAAAATAAGAAACTGATGACGCATCGCAGATGCTAAACAGTTTATCTTTTTTACACAGTTCTCCGCCCGTATTCAGTTCAGCAAATACGGTTTACCCATCCTTCCTTTCTTAATTTTGATGATATTGAGAAGATTAGAGCGGCTTCAATTCAATCCCGAACTCCCCTTCTCTTCTGAGTTTTTAGAAAAGTTTTCCGCTCGTGTTCAAATCAGAACACACGCTCTACCTTTCTTTTTATTATTTTTATATTTCATAGCTAGGAAAAATCGTATTCAATCATGACTCCGATAAACCTACTACATTTTTATTTAAAACAGTTATTGATAAACTGACAATAGTTTTTAATCTTTTAAGATAAATCCTTGATTAGAAGAAACGGCATTTCCTACCTAATTACTTTATTCTTTAACTTCTGACACAGTATGCTAGCCCAAGGAAAGAGGTCTAACATTTTTGCAAATTCATAGGCTAAAACAGCTGTTACTAAGAGATACGGAAGAGAATCTATACCTAGCCCAGTGAAACCTATAACTAATCCGGTTGCAGAAATGGGCGCCCTCAAGGTCACAGATAAAAAGCAAACAGATCCCAAAAGCAACATGGTTAAATGGCTATCTCCACCTAGAATTATGCCAAGGAGTGCAGCTCCAGCCATCCCCAAAGCAAAAGATGGTGTGAGTGTACCACCATAGGCTCCTGCCCAAAGAGTAATAAGAACGACCACTGCTTTTAGGAAAAACATGAGAAGCACTGTTTGGCCACTGCTACCATTTAAAATCTCCTGAGCCATCATCCGTCCATTTCCAAGTAGGTGTGGAAAATAACTTGCCAATCCAACAAGAAAAAGAAAAGCTGTAGGCAATGTGAGAAGTACTCGTTTATCTTTTATCCTGTTTGAAGACATTTCTTTACTTAAGCGACCAAAAAACCAAGCTAGTGGAGTTAAGAAAAGAAGTAATAAGGGAATAATCCATATTTCCTTTAATGACCATGAGAGGGATGGAATCTGGTAGAGAGCCTGATCTGAAATAACCAAGCCTGCTATATAGGTTGAAACATAGGTAGTCAAACCGATTAAGACAAATCGTTTAATAGATAGAGCAATTCCTAGGGTTTCAAAAACAAAGAAGACACTTGTTAATGGAACCTGATAGACAGCCGCTAAACCAGCACCAGCACCACAAGCAAGGAGAAAGATTTGATCCTTCTTAGAGAGAAAACATATTTTTCCAATTGGCCCTGCAAATAGAGTTCCAATCTCTCGTGGCGCAGCTTCTTTACCAATAGGCGCTCCCCCTCCAACTGCAATAATCTGCCAAATTGAATGAAATAGCTGTCTTAAAAAATGAAGCTTGTATTGTGAAGTCTCATCCTTCATCTGAGCTTTGATAGAATAAATCTTAGACCCTTTTTGCAAGAAATACCATACCAAGGATGAGGCAAAACCCACAATTATTAAACTTAATCCTATCCGTAACGAGGAAACTCCATCTGTCAAAAATCCACTATGATGTTCTGACTGACCAAAAGCTAGACTCTCTACTATCTCTAAAAGATAATGGAGAAAAATACCAGATAAACCCGAAACTATTCCTTGCAGAATTACTGCTATGAATAATCTAAAATTATAAGGAATCTTTCGAAAAAATCTCCTCAAGTCTTTTAACATGATTACAATTCTGCAAGAATCGCTTTAAGCAAGCCTTTGAAATTACCTTTAACACGTTCCGTCACTTCTACAACTTCTTCGTGGTTGAGTTCTTCTTGGAAACCAGCTGCATGGTTAGTAATACATGAAATACCGAGAACTTTCAAGCCTGAGTGGGCTGCCACAATAACTTCAGGAACAGTCGACATACCAACTGCATCTGCTCCCAGTGTCTTATAAGCACGGATTTCTGCTGGTGTTTCATAAGTTGGACCAGTAACACCGATATAGACACCTTCATCAAGCTTGATACCAAGTTTTTTAGCCACTTCATGGGCAGTAGCACGGTATTCTGGTGTGTAGGCCTTAGACATATCTGGGAAACGAGGACCAAATTCATCCAAGTTTTCACCCATCAATGGGTTTTGACCTGTCATGTTGATATGGTCTGAGATAGCCATCAAAGTACCAGGCCCATATCCAATACCGCCAGCTGCATTGGTTACAATGACACCTTCACATCCAAGAACTTTCATGACACGAACTGGGAAAGTCACAACTTCCAGAGGGTTTCCTTCGTAGAAATGGAAGCGCCCTTGAAGAGCCAAGACCTTGCGACCTGCAAGTTCACCATAAACCAATTTACCAGCGTGACCGACTACTGTTGAACGCCCCCAGTTTGGAATTTCTGCATAATCTACTACAACTGGATTTTTGATTTCTTCTGCCAGTTCTCCCAGTCCTGATCCAAGGATTAGACCGAACTCAGGTGCTTGGATTCCCTTGTCTTTCAGAAAAGCAGATGTTTCTTGGATTTTATCTAAAAATGTCATTGTGTATCTCCTTTATTATTTTTTAGCATTTGACAGATTTTGTCAAAAGTTTTAGCATTGCGAATGGTAATGTTGCGATAGAAAGGCATCTTGAACAAGTACCTGTGATAGGCAGTCTTAGAATAGGATTCTTCAGAGAATTTTCCCCAGAAAATCCCAAGTCTTCCAAAATGAACGATTTCATCTTTCAATTCCAAACTTTCAACTGTCTCAATGACTTGAGCCACACCCAATCCCTCAGTGTAAAAGAGGACATCTTTTCGTGCCAAGTCTTCGTTCCACCAATCTGGCAGATTATTCAGCTCTTCTTCATAATCTTCCTGACTCAGCAAAGAAAAGCTCTGAATAAATGGATAATGGACTTCAAAGAAAGCCTCTAACTTTTCAACCAATCGTACTTTGGGAACTGTCGATGTAAAGAAAATATTGCCACTATTGATATAAGTTTCAACCTTTTCCAGTCCCAACTCTGTCAATTCTTGACGAAGCTCCGCCATGACGACCTTATTCTTACCACCAACATTGATGCCTCTAACCAGCAAAGCATAGCGCGTCATCTTATACCAATTTATCTAAGAAACTTTCCCCAATCATGGCTGTTTCAACACCAAAGTTATCGGCAACAGTCGCTGAAATATCTGCGAAATGACCGACAGGCAATAAACCATTTCCTTTAAAGGCAGGGCTGTAAGCTAAAAGTGGGATATATTCACGAGTGTGGTCTGTTCCTGCATAGGTTGGGTCATTTCCATGGTCAGCAGTAATCAAAAGAAGGTCGTTCTCTCTCATGGCTGCGATAATTTCAGGCAAGCGTTCATCAAACTCATGCAAACAATCACGGTAACCATGAGCATTGCGACGGTGACCGTAAAGGGCATCAAAGTCAACTAAGTTTGTGAAGGAGAATCCTTTTTCAAATTCAACAAGTCCCATGGTCTTCAATAATGTATCAATTCCGTGGCTGTTTGACTTGTTGTGGCCCATGTCATGGTTGATACCCGCACCGTTAAAGATATCATTGATTTTACCAACAGCGTAAGTATCGATACCAGCTTCATTCAATTTATCCAAAACAGTTGGTGCAAATGGGGATACGGCCAAGTCACGACGATTTGCCGTACGAGTGAAATTACCTGGTTCACCAACATATGGACGGGCAATGATGCGACCTAGAAGGGCAGGGCGCTCAAGGGTAATCGAACGAGCGTATTCACAGATACGGTACAATTCATCCAAAGGAATAATGTCTTCGTGAGCAGCAATTTGCAAAACAGGGTCAGCCGAAGTATAGATAATCAACTCCCCAGTTTCCATCTGACGTGGTCCAAAGTCATCGATAACAGCTGTTCCTGAGTAAGGTTTGTTAGCTTCACGAATAACCTTTCGTCCTGAAAATTCTTCAATTTTTGTCAAGATTTCTTCTGGGAATCCATTCCAGAAAGTATCGAAAGGCTCAGTAATATTGAGTCCCATGATTTCCCAGTGTCCAGTCATAGTATCCTTACCAAGAGATACTTCCTCCAATTTTGTTGCATAACCTGTTGGATTGCTTTCAGCTGCTACAGTCTTCAAAGGCGTTTCGCGAGGAATATTTCCTAGACCGATTTTAGCCATGTTTGGGACATTCAAACCAACTGCTTTTGAAATGTGTCCTAATGTGTCAGAAGCTCCATCTGGAACTCCTGCATTGACAAAGTTATTAGCATCTGGTGCAGCACCGATTCCTACAGAATCTAATACCACCAAGTGAATACGATTAAATTTTGACATAATGTGTCTCCTTATTATGTTGATTAGTTTGCTTTTGTTGAAGTTAAAATCTGAACCCCATCTCGTCCAGCAACGATGACCTTATCAACCATTTGGTTGAATAATCCGTGCTCTACAACACCAACGACATGGTCCAATTCTTGTCCGAAAGCAATTGGATCCTCGATGACATCCAAGGCAAGGTCAATGATAAAGTTTTGCATATCGGTCACAAAACGTTGGCCATCTTTTTCACGGAAGCTTGGTTTGTAGCCAGCTTGCTCAAAACGACGAAAGACCTGTTCTGCACCATACTGAACCACTTCTACTGGCAATTTAAAAGCACCTAGTTTCTCAACCAGCTTGCTTTCATCCACCACCCAAATATATTCTTTTGAGGGCGTTGCGACAACCTTCTCCATCAGAAGGGCACCACCACCGCCTTTAATTCCGTTAAACTGACTATCCACTTCATCCGCCCCGTCGACTGTCACATCAACAAAGTCTACTTGGTCAATAGACTTGAGTGGGATATTAAGCCCTTCAGCCTGTTTACTAGTCACACTAGAAGTCGTTACAGCTGTAATCTGCAATCCTTCTTCCTTAATACGACGACCGATTTCTTCGACAAAATAATAGGCAGTAGAACCCGTTCCCAGTCCGACAACCATGCCATCCTTGACAAACTCAGCAGCCTTGATACCTGCCATTTTCTTCAGATTTTCCACTCAAACACCTCCATTAAAGAGCTACTTTTATTATAACATGTATCCGTTTTTATTTCATGGATACACTGGAAAAACCCGAACATTTTTATTTCGGGTTTTGATGTCCTATTTAACCATATCAGGATCGTAATCATAGAATCCTGTATCAAGGAAACGGTTTTTAGGGTGAAGTTTACGAACTTCTTCATCCAGCAAGAAGACTTGGTCATGGCTAAAGTTACCCTCTTGAATCAAGCTACGCGCTTGGATAAAGAGTTTTGCAATCTCAACAAAGTTCTGACCAGGTGTATAGAGACCTTCTAATTTCCAGTGAGTAAAACCATGCTCTACCAATTCTGTCAATTTTGTCATCAAATCAAGGTCATTGTTGGCAAAAATGTGGGTACCATGATTATCTTCAAAAATGGAATAATGGCTCTCAGGGTCACTTGGCTCTGCCAAGAAAAGGTCACGCTTGCGAGTCTTTTCATCATCGATATGCGTGAAGTTATAGTAGTTTTGCAAGAGCGGACGTTTAGAATGATGGATGACACTAGCACCGTAAACCAAAACTTCAGCAGGAATTTCCAAAATCTCTGGCATTTTGAAGAGTTCAGCAGATGGAATTTCACGCGCCAAAACAGCCTCAGATGCACCAGCCTTTTGTCCCCAGAAATTTATCTGACGACTGCTAGTTACCATGGTTGATGCATCGTAGATGGTCCTAAATGAATAACCGTCTCGATTGACCACATAAAAGACACCTGCATCCCCAATCGTAATGTAGTCTGTCTTGATTTCTTCCAAGAAGTCTAGGAAAGGCTTGATACGGTCCATCATATCTTGATGCATGAGGGCGTTAACCGCAACGATCAATTCCTTACCAGTATCATGAACCAGCTTAGCGATTTCACGCAATTGGTCATGACTAAAGGTTGTTGGCAGACGAAGGCCAAAATCTTTCTCACCGACATAGATACGGTCTACGCCAGCTTCGAGCAGTTGTTTAACTTGTTCAATACTTTCAGCAGTTGCTGTAATGATAATCTTTTCCATAAGAAAAATTATACCATATTTCTGGAAAATCAGCTATGAATACTAGGAATTTTCTAAAAAGGCAAAGTCATTTTTTAAGGTTTGCAATCAAAAAGTGAACAGTAACTAGCACTGTCCACTCTCATTTTATGCAAGTGATTTTTCAACTAGGTGACCATCATTCATGACATAAATACGGTCAACCTTATCAAGAAGGCGTGTATCATGTGTAATCATGACAACTCCTCTTCCTTGTTCATGGGCAATGGCCGACAACATCTCCGTAACTTGGTAGGCACGCTCGGTATCCAGACTGGCTGTTGGCTCATCGGCAAGCACAATGCTTGGATTGTTATAGAGGGCTCTAGCAATCGCAGCTCGTTGACGTTCTCCACCTGACAATGCCTTGGGATACTGATCTTGTACTTTTTCCAAATCCAACAAGTCAAAAAGTTCTTTCCGGTCACTTTTACTATTTTTTCCCTTATCCAGTCTGTCAATCAAATCCAGCTGTTCCTTGACCGTTAGAAAAGGAATTAAGTTTGACGCCTGGAGAATGAAGCCAAACTCTCTAAAACGGAGGTCTGTTTTCTCCTTCTCCGTCAAATTGCCTGTTTCCTTACCCTTAACTAAAATCTTTCCACTCGACGCTTCCTGAAGTTGTCCTAGAGTCGTTAGAAAGGTCGTCTTTCCAGAACCTGAAGGCCCAACGATAGCCACGAACTCTCCTGCATTTAGCTGAAAATTCGTCTCATGTAGAGCTACGACTTTCATCTTTCCTTCCCCGTACGTTTTTGTCACTTGAGTCATTTCAATCAATGCTGTCATACTATTCTCCTTATCATTCTGCAATCGCAGTAATCGGGTTCACCTTTAGCAAGCGTGGAAGTGAAATGACACCACCTAGCATGGCCATCAAACAAATCACCAAGCTTAGGACAGAGTAAGCTATCCAGCTTGGGTAGAAAAAGAAGGTAGCTGGTAAAAACAAAATCACTCCTCCAATAGCCAGCAAGGCTAGAGAAATTCCCATACCAGCTAGGAAGAAGATTTGACAGAAAAGAGACCATACAATGGTTTTGATCTGTATTCCCTGAGCCCGCATTATTCCATAAAGTCCTAGTTTTTGTATGGTAATGATATAAACAAATATACCCACAATCAAGCCTGTGATGACAATCATAGCAAGAATCATCCCTGAAAATACATTAACCTGAGGTGTGTAACCAGGAATTTTCGATATCATTTTTGGAATAGAAATCTGTTTCAGTCCATCGCCAGCCACTTCTATATCATTTTTCAATACCAAGGCAGAGATGGATTTATTAGATTTTAAAGTTCCTTGTAAGGTCCAATAAGTTGTCAAACTCGTAAATACAACTGGCTCAGTAAAAAACTTATTTCCTTTAGTCAGCCCTACAATCTTGTAACTTACTTCGCTTCCATTGAGCTGAATGGCATCACCCAACTTCATTCCATAGTTTTCAAAGGACTGATCTACGACCACCTCATCATCCCCTTCAGGATAACGGCCCTCCGTCAAACTAGGAGAGATAAAAGCGTCCCACTCTTGAGCAAAGATGGAAACATTGACCTTTTCACTATCATCGACTAGATTAGTCACAGCAAACATATACCCTAGTGGAGCAGCCTCTTTAGAACTCTTATCCTTGTAGTCCTTTTCAGGAATAAAAGATGCTGTCAAATTATCATTTGCGTAGTCAGATAAAACCACACCCGTCGCTTGCCAATTATCAATAGCGGCTCGGTTGTTTAGCACAAGACCAAGAGCTAGACTGGTCATAAAAAAGACCATAAAAGCGATAAGAAAAATAGTAGTTAGAATCAAACTATATCGAAGTTTGTTTCGTAATATTTCTTTGATAGCAAGATACATGCTTATCTCCTTTAACTTTTCCAAGAGGTATCAATTAGACACCTCACTACTATAAAAATAGGAGACAGAAAATCTGTCTCTGTATTCAAAACAAATCTCACTAATCAAATTAAATAAAATAAAGAAAATAAGGAAATAATTTTCCTAAAAATGAATCAATTGGTAGCTCTATTTTCTTAGTAATATAATCAATTATGAATATTAATAAGTATTGAGTGTCTATCCATCCTATCATTTTCACATTATAGTGTCAAGAAAAGTGATTTTGAAAAGGGACTTTATTCTTATTGTAACCTTTCTGTAATAATTCTCTGCTGAAAAAATGATAAAATAGGTATGTACTGTTAAGGAGAGAATAATGCCCGTAAGAAAATTACAGTCCTATGAGGTAGACAATCAAGAAGAATTAAGCCAGCAGGTTCCTCGCTATCAAGATTATACACCTGAAGCGCAATCTGATGCCAATCTCAAGGAAATCCTATTTTTTGTTAATATCGCTGTTTTTTGTATCTGTATTGCTATCTTTAGTTTTATCTTTTTAGCATTAAAATTATCAACTGCTCTTGCCTTTACCGCAGCAATCGGAGCCAGCTTACTTGTCTTAAAAGTTCAACGATTTATTATCAAGCGAAAACGTAGAAGATAAATCCAAAATATCGCCCCAGCTGGAGCGATATTTTTATTTTTTCTTTTTAGATGGTGTGTGGATGGCAATCTTCACTTCAAAGACTGTTCCTTTCGGTTTATTATCTTTAACAGTAATGGTTCCTTTTAGGGCATCTACAATTTGCTTGGCTAGGGATAAACCTAAACCAAAACCACCTTTTTGGCGGGTTCTAGCCTTATCAACTCGATAAAATCTATCAAAAATTTTCTTCTTATCTTCTGCTGAAATACCGACTCCATTGTCAGAAACTAACAAATAAAGATTACGATCAGTCGCTGAAATCATAAAATCAATTTCACCATCCTCCTCAGTATATTTGATAGCATTATCAAATAGGATGGTCATCAGTTGTTTCAAAAGAAGTTGATCTGTGACAATTGTTCGATGGATACGATTTTCAAAACGGAAGACACGGTCATTTTCCGAAGCAATCATCTCATAGTTTGTGAAAGTCGTATTGAAAAAGCTAGTTGGAACTTCTGCAAGTTCCGGCTTAATCCCATCATCTCTACGAGCTAAATTCAACAAGTTCGTCGTCAAAAACCTCATGTTTCGAACTTCTTCCAAACTCGAGGCAATGCTTTCGCTCACATCCATAATGGTAGCTTCTGGCTTACGGAAAAGGGTTTCTAAGCGATTTTGCAAAACAGCAAGTGGAGTTCGTAACTCATGACTGGCATTTTCCACAAAGGACTGCTGCTTCTGCATGCTCTCAAGCAGAGGACGAACACTGACTCTAGCTAGATAGAGACTGGCAAGTAAAGACAAAATCCAGAAACTAGCCATCACGACCACAATCAATTTCTCGTGCTTTTGACTGGCCTGCTCCAACTGACTGGTATTAATCAAGACAGCTGCATACTTGATATTGGTTGAAACCGAACTGATATTCGTTTCCATCAAAATCATGCGATAGATTTCTTCCTGTCCATAGCTATTAAAAACCTGAATCTGATAGATATGACCTAGTTCTTTTTTCTCTAGTTTAATCTTATCCAAGCCCAAAAATCGGTTTCCAGAAAGGAGCTGGGTAAAATTCTTATCAAAAAGAATGACTTCTGTGTTAGAACTAACATTTGGTTTTATCTCCGTCTTGCTAGTATCTGTAGCGGCATTCTCTAAATCTTTAATCTCTTCTGTTGCCCTATTTACAGCAAGCTGAATAACTGCTTGAGGATTATTACTCAAACCATGTAGCGTATCGTCCACCGAAGTATAGAGACTCGAGTGCATGACCTGTAAAATAATCAAGGTCATGGTAGAGAAAATCAGAGTGAAGACACCAAAGTTGCGGATAAAATAACTAAAGTCATCCGCATACCATGTTTTTTTTAGTTTATTGAACATCTTTTAAAATATACCCAACACTACGCAAGGTTTGCAAATTCTCTGCAAAAGTGGTTCCTTTTAATTTCTTACGGACTTTTGAAACATAGACTTCGACAACCGAAATCGTTGTGTCACTATCAAATCCCCATAAACGATCAAAAATCTGAGTCTTAGGCAAAATAACATTTTGATTTTGAAGGAAATAAACTAGTAAATCGAACTCTTTGCCCAGCAATTCGACAGGAGTATCTTCAACCTTAACGGTATTTGTTGACAAATTAACTACAATATTTCCATAAGTCAAGGTGTTTTCATTAAATTTACCTGAACGTTTGAGAAGGGCTTGAATCCGCATTTTGAGTTCTTCTAGGTAGAATGGTTTGGTCAGATAATCGTCCGCTCCTAGTTCAAATCCATGTCCCTTATCATCCAAACTTTCCTTGGCAGTCATGATCAGAACTGGAGTCGTAATCCCCTTTTCACGTAATTCTTTCAAGACTTGGAAACCATTTTTTTCTGGCAACATCAAATCGAGCAAAATCAAATCATAGACGCCACTTTCAGCTTCGTAGAGACCTTCTTCCCCATCGAATACCTGCATGACATCCGCAAAATCGTCTAAAAAGTCAAATACTGAATTTGACAGACCTAGGTCATCTTCAACCAATAAGATTTTTATCATGAGAAACTCCTCCTTATTAAAACCATTATACCAAATTTGCCTTAAAAAAAACTCAACTCTCTGCATTTTACATGAGATAGCTGAGTTTTCTTTTTATTTTAGGCTTATTTATGCATTTCCGTATTGAAGAACGACTGCTTCCACTGCAGCTTTTTCACGGTTAATCAAGTCAACACGCGCTGCAATATCCTTGATTCCCATACCGATGTTACGGCTAAGAGCAAGGTCAGAAAGTTGTGGCTCAAAGAATTCCTTGTACTCTGCCAAACGTTGCTGAGTCTTAAATACGTGTGCAGGAAGGATAACAAAGCTATCAAAGCTCATATCTCCTCCAAGGGCTGCCTTAATCCAAGCCCAGTTTTCACGAGCCCAAGACCATGCTGTTTCCTGAGTTGCTTGATGGCTTAAGAACTGGAAGTACCAAGCAGACAAGTCTTGTGGTTTGACCACAAATTTGTCCTTCCAAGAAGCAATCAAGTTTTGGATATTATCCGCATCTGTACTGTATGCAAGAGCAGCTGCCAACTGGCGTTTAAAGACAGCATCTGTTGCATGAGTATAAGTATCAAGATAAAGTGCTAACAAGTCTTTAGTCTCATGATGTTTCATCTCATTGATCAGAACTTGTGAGCGAATAGCTGCTGGAAGTCCTGCAAGATTCTCCTTGTGAGCCGCGAAGATTTGGCTAGCGACTTGACTAGCTTCTGCATCATTTGAACGAATCATCATAGAAACAGCCAACTGACGAACCAATTCATCCTCATCTGATTCGCCATCTTTAGCTTCAAAACCAAGACGGTCATAATTATGACGAGCCAATTTAGCAACCAAGGCTTTGAAGGCTGTTTCAGCTTCTGTACCTTCATCGATAAAGCGCTCAAGAGCAGAAATTACTTGAGAAACTGCTGAAACAACAAGGTAAGATTCTTCTTTAGCAAGTTTATCAAGTACTGGAAGCAAGTCTGCATAAGAAATGTGCCCTGCTTCAGCAAGCAAACGACGTTCTTGGACGATTTGCAGTTTACTTGTGTTATCAAGCTCAACTAGGTCAGCAAGAACTGCATCCAACAAGTCTCCTTGATAGTCTGTAATGTAGTGGGCTGTATTTTCAGTATTGAGACGAAGTACTGTTTTGTTTTCAGCAAGAAGGGCTGCGTAGCCAGGGATTTCGATGCTTTCAGTTTCTAGTGTATCAGGCAAGCCTTTCCAGTTGCTATTGAGTGGCACAACCCAGAGGCGGTTCTTGTCTTCGTGCTCACCGATAAAGAATTGTTTTTGCGAAATCTTCAAGACATCATTTTCAACTTTGACAGTGAGAACTGGATAACCAGGTTGTTCCAACCAAGAATCCATGAAAGCTGCAACATCACGTCCAGACGCTTGACCAAGAGCATCCCAAAGGTCACGACCAATTGTATTGCTGTATTGATGTTTTTCAAAGTAGGCATGCAAACCTTTGGCAAAATCGGCATCACCTAGCCAACGACGAAGCATATGCATGAGGCGACTTCCTTTGGCATAGACGATAGCGCCATCAAAGAGCGTATTGATTTCGTCTGGGTGTTTAACTTCGACATGAACAGACTGAACGCCATCCGTCGCATCACGTTTCAAGGCAGACGGAACACCACCTGTTTGGAAATCTTCAAAGATATTCCAGCTTGTTTCAATAGCATCTACACAGACGTATTCCATCATATTAGCAAAGCTTTCATTGAGCCAAAGGTCATCCCACCATTTCATAGTTACGAGGTTACCAAACCATTGGTGAGCCAATTCATGGGCCACAACAAGAGCAACTTGTTGACGGCTGGCAAAGGTAGAGTTCTCATCCACAACCAAGTAAACTTCACGGTAGGTCACAAGACCCCAGTTTTCCATAGCTCCAGCTGAGAAGTCAGGAAGGGCGATGTGGAGAGATTGAGGAATCGGGTACTTAACTCCATAGTAATCTTCGTAAAACTCGATAGAGCGAACAGCGATATCCAGTGAGAAATCAAGGTTTGATAGTGGATGAGCTTTGGTTGAATAAACACCTACGAGGGTACCGTTTTTAGTTTTCGCTGTTACCCCTTGCAAATCACCTGCTACAAAGGCTAACAAGTAAGAAGACATGCGAGGTGTTGTCTCAAACTTCCAGATGCCTGTTTCCTTACGTTTTTCAACATCGATTTCTGGCATGTTAGACAAGGCCAATTCACCTTCTGCTTGGTCAAAACGAAGAGAAAGATCAAAAGTCGCTTTAGCTTCAGGTTCATCCACACATGGAAAAGCTTCGCGCGCAAAATGGCTCTCGAACTGAGTAGACAAGACTTCCTTCTTGACTCCATCAACTGTGTAATAAGAAGGGTAAATCCCTGTCATGTTGTCTGTGATTTTTCCTGAGAAAGCGATAACCACTTCAACTTGACCAGCCTCAGCCAATTCAATATGAAGGGCTTCATTGTCATGGTCAACTGTAAATGGGCGAGCTACCCCTGCAACTTCTACAGAAGCGATTTCCAAGTCTTTTTGGTGAAGGGAAATACGGTCACTCTGTGCTTGACCAGTAATAGTCACCTTTCCTGAAAAAGTCTTGGTCTCACGACTCAAGTCTAAAAATAAATCATAATGTTCAGGAACAAATTGCTTAATAAAATGTTCAACTGCTTGCATAGTTTTCTCCTATCTAAGTTTAAGAGCTAGAGCTCTTCTTCAAACAAACTTATTATATCATGTTTTGCTTAAGAAAAAAGGATTGGACGGTCATTTCCAAAACTTTCTTCCTTCTAGCAGTCTACAGTGGGTAGACCTTGCGAAATTCTTCTAAAACAACCTTGCTTTCAGGTGTAAAAGTCAGTCCTGCTTCTCTCAACCACTCGGCGAAACAATCCTCATGAACCTGCCGCCAATAGGCTAGGGATTTGTCACCTTCCCCTTCCTTAAAGGCATGTTGAGCAGAAACTTGATTGAAGGGCTGGACAGAAACCTTTGTAATTTCGACAATACAGACAGCCTGATTTTGACTATCTAAAATGACATCAAAAGTTCCTTCTTGAGGAAGAGACTCGGCTTCTAGTGCATAGAGATCGTAGGCTGATGCTGTTGCAGTTTTTTCGCCTCTTAAAACCAAATCTGCCAAGAGATCGGCATCTACTCCAAAAGCCCAAGCATCGATTTCATCTCCTATAGAGGGGTTAGTTTTCTTGTATGCATTCCACATTTCTTGCGGTGTCATGGGTGCTCCTTTGTAATTTTTTACTTTCTTCTTTTATGTGTTTAAGATGGTCTGGATGGTCAATTTCTAAATCAAAAATCTCTGGAATAGAGCTGTAATGGAGAATGCGTTCGATACCCATCTGATTCATTTTTTGTATGAAAGAAGCATTCAGATATCCTGCTACAGCAAAGTCAATCTTTTTCATCCTTGCTTTATCCTGCATATCTCTTAACATATCTAACATAATTGGACTTTCCATATCATGCCATTGACTGTTTCTCACAGTCGCAAAAACAAAAGAAGTCAAATCATTCATTCCAACTATAATCTTTGAAATACCCGTTTCCAGCATCCTGTCCAAGTCAAAATAAGCTGAAGGTAATTCAATCATTGTGCCGACTTTCCCAGTAAAACCATGCTGACGTAATACTGTAATAGCTTGTTTTAATTGGTCGGCATCATTGACAAAAGGAAAAATAACAGACAGATTGGGATTTGTTTGATAAACTTCTGTAACGACATGTGCTTCAGCCTGAAATTCATCCAAACACGCCAGTAAACGCCTGGTTCCTCTATAGCCAAACAAGGGATGATTTTCGTAAAAATACTCTTTAGTCCCCTCTAAACAATTGGCTTCTGTATTCGTTAATTCAGAAAAACGGTACCATACCTCTTCATCTGAGTACAAGGAGCAAATAGTATCTAGATAATCTTTTACAAATTGCTGACAACTTGGTAACAGGATGTTTTGGTTAAGCTCCCTCAATAAGTATTCCCCACGAATCATGCCAATGTGATGAAATAGTTGAGGATAAACTTTTTCAATAATTTTTTCACCACTAAGAGCTAGTTGGTTTCTCATCATTCACCTTCCAATTCATGTAAGAGGTTTTGTCCAGTTCTGGAAATCCTAATAATTCTGCTTTGACTTTCAAGACTTCTTGCGATGCATTCTCTTCTGTGATTTTTGATTTCCATCAGATCCTCCTACTTCAAAGACCAGCCACCATCCATTGTCAGAATTTGCCCCTGCATGGCAGATGCCTTTCCACTGGCCAAAAAGAGACTGACTTCTGCCACTTCCTCTGGTTCAATCCAACGCTTGATTGGTGTTTCACTAGCAACCCAGTCAGCCAAGCCTCCTGGCTCAAAATCTGCAGCGGTCATAGCTGTCTTGACTGCTCCTGGAGCGATACCAAAGACCTGAATCCCAGCTTCAGCATAGTCTAGAGCCAACTGCTTAGTAAAGCCTGCCAAGGCGTGCTTCGAAGAAGTATAGGCATGTCCACCGCCACCTGCTAGGCTCGAAGCAATGGAGCACATATTGATAATGGTCCCTTTTTTATTCTCCAGCATTTGTGTCAAGTAATAGCGAGTCAACTCAACAGGAGTCATATAGTTGATTTCAAAAATCTCTTGAATTTCCTGCGCTGTCTGTTCCAAAAGTGGTTTATAATCATCCAAAACGCCAGCAGTATTGCACAAAACATCCACCTGAGGACACCAATCAAAAATAGTCTCCAAGTCCAAGGTCAAATCTCTCTGTAAAAAATGGAAATCACCTTGTAGGAATGGATTTTCACCTTGGTCCACTCCATAAACTTGATAGCCCTTTTCTAAAAAGAGTCGAGCTTGAGCCAGACCAATCCCTGAACTCACTCCTGTAATGAATACACGTCTAGTCATGCACTTCTACCCAATCTGTCGCCAAAACATCACAAGGTGTCGGACTCCACATGGAAAAACCTTCTCCTTCTCCAGACACGTTGATTAGGAAATAAGGTGTCACTTCCAGTGCAACCCCGTTTTGTTCAATAGTATCAAAAAGCTGGACATAGTTTTCAGCACCTCCCCAACCAATTCGTACATATTTTTTCTTAGCCTTTAAGCCAGGCAGCATTTCTTCAAATGTCATGTTTTTCTCCTTTAATATCAATAATTCTTCCCTTCATTATAACAAAAAAACCGCTTTGCAACGGCTTTTTGACTATACTTAACTCCATTTTATCTTCTTAAATCTACGGAAAAATAAAAAAACGACAACCACTTTTTCAGCAGTTATCGTTGCTTATCTTTTAATCTTTTCCACCAAGTCGACTATTGATATTCATCATGATACTAGCTATTTTTTCACCCCAGTACGGATCTGATGCATAGCGTACATTCATTCCCGTCGCTTTATTTCCAAGGTGATCTCTTCCACGGTCAATATAGTTCTCACGAATCCACTTGGCCGCACCAAGAATTCCTTTATCTACATCATCAAATTTCTTAGCTGAATCATAGGGACTAGTATCGTAAGCAGCTATTCCGAAGAAGTTATTTTTATCATTAGCAATTTGGCTTCGTCCCCAAGCACTTTCTAGCGCACTATGAGCCATTAAATAGAGAGCATTGACACCATAACGTTTTTCAGCTTCTTTAAAAATTGCTCCTTTACCAGCAAGACGGCTGTTTCGGATATTCATCATCGAATAAACTCTATTTAATTCATCCGCACTATAGTTGGTTGGTTCAGTTAAATTCTTGAAAAGGAAACGATTTTTGATAGTAAACCCATCGAAATGTTCTCCATCCTTTGAATAATACTTCTTACCAATTTTCATGGCTGAAGTATGTGGAGCTACCCGAATACTAGTGTATGGAGAAAGTTCATGATATAGGAATCTTCCATCTGTAGTATAGTGAGGAATAAACTCACTTCCTTCATCAACTAAAGCCAAATCACTTTGATTCATATAACCGGACAAGCCTGATATTGAAACAGCTAGACGACTACCCTTGCTTTTAGAGCCATCATAGGTCACAATACTTCCCTGATTGACATAGCTCAAAATATCTCCTGATTCGCTATAAATATAGGCTGTGATTGGTTTAACCTTAAAATATTTTGGACTTTGAATCCACTTTCCGTTATCTTGGAAGAAGTACTCTTTATTTTTGATGTTAAAACTACCAGTAACATAGCTTCCATCTTCTTTTAGGTAGTACCATGCATTGTAGTTAGAGTCAAAAATCCATTCATTCTTGGCCATATAACCACCAGATTTGAGGTAATAAGCACCAATCCATTCACGTGAAGCATAAGCACCACCTGATTTTAGGTAAAACCAGCTATTATAAGATTTATCAAAAATCCATTCTTTTTCAGCCATTGCTCCACTATTTTTTAGATAGTAAGCATCTTTCCACTGATTACTAGCCATCACACCATCACTGTTAAAATAGTACCATGTGCCCTTAATCTTTTCCCATTTATTACGAAGGATCTTTCCTGAATCTGTAGCATAATACCATTTATCAGTATTCTTCACCCAAGCATTTTGAGCCATTGCTCCACTACTATTAAGAAGATAATCGTTCACTAGAACATTGCTAGCCATAACTCCATCTTGCTTGAAGTAATACCAAACATTGCTAATTTTTTCCCATCTATTACGAACAATCTTTCCTGAATCTGTAGCATAATACCATTTATCAGTAATTTTCACCCAGGAATTTTCTACCATTGCTCCACTAGTATGAAAAGCATAGTCATTAACAATTCTATTGCTGGCCATGATTCCATGTTGATCAAAGAAATACCAGACACTCGCAATCTTTTTCCAGTTTTTGATTGGTTGATTATTCTCATAAAAAAGCCATTTCCCATGCTCTTTCTGCCAACCATTCTTATGAGCTTCTTCAACTTTTTCTTTATTTGAAATAGCCTCTTTTTTAGAATTATTTTCTTTTACAACAACTGGTTCTTTCTTTTTTTCCGTCTTTTCAGCTTCATTCTTTGTATGTTCAACAACTTTTTTCTCTTCTGATGCTAGAGTCTGATTTTTATCTTTAGACTGATTTTTGTCCACAGACTGACTCTTATTCGTCGTTTGACTTTGGTCTGTTGTTTTACTATCTTCAGCAAAGACTGATGTTGTTGGCACAATTGCCAATGCAAGCACTGCCGTGCTTACAAGTAGTGTTCTCTTCATTTTACTCCCCTAAGTAGAAATTCATCTACATCATTCGTAATTAACTATATTCTAACATAGTTAAAGGATGAAAATTATATGTCTTATTGACAATAAGGATAGTCTAGCTTATCTAAGGCTGGCTTTTACTTCTTTACGTAGTTCTTCTAGACTACTAATACCATATTTATCCATAGCCTTTGGTAAATTTTCGATGATGTCAGGACAGGCATATGGATTGGTAAAGTTAGCTGTTCCAACTCCAATGGCAGATGCTCCAGCCAGATACATTTCTAGTGCAGCTTCTGCCGAATCCACTCCTCCCATTCCAATAATAGGCAGGTCTGTCGTTAGGGCGACTTGGCGGATGAGTTTAAGGGCTACTGGAAAGACTGCTGGGCCAGACATCCCACCTGTTCCATTAGCCAAGATTGGTTTTCTAGTTTTGAGGTCAAAGCGCATACCAACCAGAGTATTAATCATGGTCAAGCCACTTGCTCCTGCAGCTTCTGCAGCTTTTGCGACGGTGACGATATCCGTCACACTAGGTGTTAGTTTGACATAAACTGGTACATCAGAGGCTTCCACCGCTGCTTTCACCACGTCATAAGCTAAATCTGGATCTTGACCAATCAAGAGTCCATGATTACAGTGGTCTACATTGGGGCAAGAAATATTGAGCTCAATAGCCTTTACATTAGCCGCCTTGGAAATCCCATGAGAAACAGCCGCATACTCTTGTTTTGAAAAACCAGCTACATTGGCAATAATAGGAAGATTTGGATATTCTCTTTCCAGCCAAGGTAACTTTTCAGCCAAAACAACTTCCAAACCAGGATTTTGTAAGCCAATCGCATTAAGCATACCAGCGGGTGTTTCTGCCACTCTTGGAGTTGGATTGCCAAAACGGGATTCAAGGGTTGTCGCCTTGATCATAATAGAACCTAAAAGATCTAAGTCATAGTACTTGGCATACTCCTGTCCAAAACCAAAACAGCCTGATGCTGGAATGATTGGATTCTTCAAATCCAAACCAGGTAGAGAAACTTGTAAACGATTTTTAGTCATGATTTTCTCCTTATAATACAACTGTTCCTGTGCGGAAAACAGGGCCATCTTCACAGACGCGTTGGCTGACCGTCTCGCTTTCTGGCACTTTTAGGACGCAGGCATAGCAAGCCCCCATCCCACAAGCCATACGAGATTCCAAAGATAGATAGGCTCTTGGATGGTTATAGAAGGTTTGGTTGATATACTTCATCATTCCAGGCGCCCCACATGAGTAAACAGCATCAAATTGATTGTCTAAATCCTTGATAACAACGGAGACATTCCCCTTGATGCCAAAAGAACCATCATCTGTTGTTACAAATACCTGCCCATATTGGTCTAATTCCTTTTCAAGGATAACAGCATCCTTATTAGCAAAACCGAGAACTGTCACTACTTTCACACCACGGGCATGCAATTCCTTAGCAACCTCAAGCAAGGGCGGAACACCAATCCCCCCACCAACAAGGAGAACCTGGCTCTGCTCATTAAGGTAAGACAAGTCAAAACCATTTCCCTGAGGCCCCATCACATCAAGAGTATCTCCCTGACTTAAGGTTGAGAAAATAGCTGTCCCAGCTCCCTCAATCCGATAAATGAGATGACACTGCTTCTTAACCTTATCGATAGACGAAATTGAAATAGGGCGACGCAAGAGATGGGCATCATCAGGCACACGCAGATGTAGAAATTGGCCTGCTCGCATAGCTTCAACCATTTCTCCTTCTAGGACTAATTCAAAAATTGCTGGTGCGATTTCCTCCTGTGCTACCACCTTCATGGTTTCCAATCGAATTGCACCCAAACGTTTCTTACATGTGGGATTCATGACTTTTCCTCCTTAAATTTTAAGGGGACCAGATAAATAAAAGACCTTGCGATTGCAAGGTCTCAGTTAAAATCATACAAAACAATAGAGCACACTCAAAAAGTCTCCTCTAGAAAATTGTACTATTCTTTTATCTGACACCTTGTGAGTCTCTCTGGACTCCCCTTAAAGGTTAAATTTTTATTAGTATACTCTTTCAGCTAAAAAAAGTCAAGTAGAAAACGAACATTCTACTTGACCTCACGAGATTATTTTTCACGAATGACTTCAACCTTGTAGCCATCAGGGTCTTTGACAAAGTAATAGTTAGGTGCAGTTCCAGGTAGACCATTTGGCTGAGTCACTTCATAGCCTTTTGCACTGTGCTCTTGATGAAGAGCTTCAAGATCAGGTGTACTGAGGGCGATGTGGGCAAACCCATCTCCAACCACATAAGGACCGTGATCGTAGTTATAAGTCAATTCCAACTCATAGTCGTCACCCTCAAGACCTAGATAAACAATCGTGAAGGCATGATCTGGAAAATCTCTGCGACGCAATTCTTTAAATCCAAAAGCATCTTGATAAAATGCGATTGATTTTTCAAGGTTTTCTACTCGCAAGCAAGTGTGTAGCATTTTTGAAGCCATATTTTTCTCCTTTATTTTTAAAAAGACTGGGACAATCCTGTTCCAGTCTTATCTGTTATTATTTACCAAGTTTTGCTTTAGCTGCATCTGCAAGAGCTGTGAAAGCTGCTGCATCGTTAACAGCCAAGTCAGCAAGCATTTTACGGTTAACTTCGATCTCAGCCAATTTCAAACCATGCATCAATTGTGAGTATGAAAGTCCGTTCATACGAGCTGCCGCGTTGATACGAGTGATCCACAATTTGCGGAAGTCACGTTTTTTCTGACGACGGTCACGGTATGCATAGTAGTAAGAGTTCATTACTTGTTCTTTTGCAGTACGGAACAAGATGTGTTTAGCTCCATAGTAACCTTTTGCTAATTTAAGAATACGTTTACGACGTTTGCGTGATACAACGCCACCTTTAACACGTGCCATGTTTTATTTCCTCCAAATATTTCCTAGAATTGTTTACTTACAGTCAAGCTATTATTTCAAGCGAGTAAGCATTGCTTTGATACGTTTGTAATCTCCTGAATGCACCATAGATGCTTTACGAAGATGACGACGTTGTTTCTTAGTTTTTCCGTGGAAACGGTGAGAAGTGTAAGCACGGAAACGTTTAAGTCCACCAGAACCTGTACGTTTGAAACGTTTAGCTGATGCGCGGTGTGTTTTTTGTTTTGGCATGATTTTTTCTCCTTTATTTAACTTTCTGACAATTATTTTTTGTCAGTCGCTGGCGCCAATTGCATGAACATTTGACGTCCATCCATTTTAGCACGTTGTTCGATGATGGCAATATCTTGAGTTGCTTCAGCAAACTCGGCTAAAACTTTTGCACCAATCTCTTTATGGGTAATCATACGACCCTTAAAGCGAATAGATACCTTAACTTTATTTCCTTTTTCAAGGAATTTGCGTGCATTGCGAAGTTTTGTATCAAAGTCACCCTTGTCAATAGTTGGACTTAGACGAACTTCTTTCACAGTAACAACACTTTGTTTTTTACGTTGTTCTTTTTGCTTCTTCTGGTACTCAAATTTGAACTTACCGTAGTCCATAATTTTTGCAACAGGCGGTTTGGCTTGGGGTTGAATCAATACTAGGTCAACATTAGCGTTATCAGCCAAAGCTTGCGCTTCACTGAGTGGCTTGATGCCTAGCTGTTCTCCTTCAAGACCAATCAAGCGAACTTCACGTACACGAATCTCATCATTGATGAATAAGTCTTGCTTTGCTATGGTTTTCACCTCTTTTGTTTTATTAGAGAAAAACAATAGCGGACTCGTAAATATACAAGCCCGCACGTTATGATAGCGTTTCTTAGAAACTTTTCATCCGTAGGGCCAGGCAACTTAATGTCACAAGGCGAGAAGCTCTCACTTCTGCTTTTCTCAACTTTTATATGATACCAAGTTTTCTAGCCCTTGTCAAGATAAAAAGTTATTTTTTTGAAAAGTTTCTGTTTGTATTTTGACTTGGTTTCCTCATCAAAAAGAGAGAACCATATTGATTCTCTCCCTATGTTAGTTTTTCCTTAGCTTCCCTATAGGAATGCTAAGACCTATTAAAAACTTCCTTTTTACGTGAACTTCCCCATCTTTCTATAAATAGAATCACCACTAACAAAAGGATAATCAGGCAAGGAAGTAAGACTAGCCCCATGCTCCAATTCAGATTGACATTATCAATCTGCTTAGGTAATCTTCCAGACAAAATCTCCACTGAACGCAAGTAAGTAAAGGGAATCAGATGTGCAATCCTTTGAAGAGGCTGAATTGTTTGGATGCTAAACAATAAGCCAACAATTCCAATAAGTGACAGAAAGAGGACAGGCATTTTTTGCTTGAAAAAGTAAGTAATCAAATACACAACTTCCACAATGACGATAAAGGCTAAGAAAGCTAAGAACAAGCCAGGAAATAACACATCTTGTATCTTTCCAATAGTTACCTCTTGATTCACTAAGCTATAAATCGGGTAGGGATAATCTAACTGTCCAAAACCACTTATCAGACTTCCCACTAGAAAAGAAAATCCGCTGATTCCGATAAACAGCACAGTTACATAGCCCACTCCAACTCCAAGGGAGGACATGGCAAATGCCACTTTTGAAAAAGGATATAAGTGAGCTGTATCCAGATGATTTTGATATCTTTCTGCAAATAGTTGCGTTAGCATAAAAATAATAGCAATCACAAACAAGGTTGGGATGATAGCCTCTAAAATCCAGACAATCTGATCAATCCCGTAGGTCGGATAAACTAAATTGTGCGCTTTTATGTTCAAGGGATATAGGGCTTGGTAAGTCTTTCGTTCGCGGTCAACCGCCATTTTTAAGTCAGAACTAGCAGTCGGTTCCTTTGATAAAATTTCATAACTCTTCTCTACATCTTGCCACTGCAAATAGTAGGCTTCTTTCCAGCGCCCTTCTTTTAACAAAGCCAGAATTTCTTTCTTTTGCGTCAAAAGATTTTTTTGCGATTCTAAATTAATTTTAGCAGTCTGGTATTCCTCCGAGCTGGTATCAGACATTTGGGAGAGTTTCTCTTCATATTTATTGATGATTCTCTCATCTTTTACAAGACGGGTTTCCAACTCGCTCTCCAAGCTGACGGAGTTTGCAGTCTGACTATTAAAATAAAAGGTAACACCGAGTCCAGATACAAATAAAGCTAAGATAATCCAGTTTAAGCGACTTTTGAAAACTTTTTTTAATAAAAATAGACTAACATCTTTCATAAACTAAACCTCTTCTATTTGCCCCTGATGAATGGTTACTACTCTATCGCAGACATCAAGCAACTCTTCCTTATAGTGGGAACTTAAAAGAACCAGCTGTTCTTGTCTATCGATTTGTGCTAGCCTATCAAAAAACTTCTGTCGATAATACTCATCTAAGCCATTTGTAATCTCATCCATGAGCCAGCATTTTGCCTGACTGAGGAAATACATGGCAATCACCAAGCGTTGCTTCATGCCTAAGGAATACTTGCGAATGGGAAGGCTGATATAGTCAGACATTTCCCAGTAATCAATTTCATCCCCCAAGTTCAGCCCTGACTTCCAGATGTTTTTGATAAGACGAAGGTAGTCCATCCCACTTAAGTTTCCATCCAGCCATTCAACGCTTTCATAATAAAATAAAGAAGGAGGGGCTGCGATATTTCCACTAGTTATAGAAATTAAATTGCTAATGGCACGGAACAGAGTCGTCTTTCCAGAGCCATTGATAGCAAGAATACCATAAATCCTACCCTTTTCAAATGTAAAATCAACATCTTGTAAGATGACTTGTCGCGTTTTTAAGGTCACATGAGTAAGCTGCAACATATCTAGCCCTCCTTTTTGGATTAATAGCCTCCGCTGTAGTAGTTTAGTACCTCATAACGATTGTAATTCCAACCAGGACCAATTTTATATTCAGAATAGCTGTCATAACGATACCATAACAGGGGATTAATATAGTTATATCTCTGGCAATTCATACTAGACTTATAGTAGATATTCCAATAATACCTATAACTTTTAGTGACTGTCAAAGCAGATACACTGGACTAAAAAAGACCAATAGATCATAAACTAACTAATTAAATGGTTTTTACTAATTTTTAATGGTTTTATATCATTAATGTTGAAGACGCTTTCATTATATCGTTTTTATCATTATTATGCAACAGATTTTTAGTTTATTTTACTAATATATAATATTTGTCCTTCCTATCGAACGCTTTCGATTTTCCAACTATTCCAACCTTTAAAGCGTATAGCTCCTTGCTGGTCAGTTCGGTAAACTTTGCTATTGATCGTTTCCAGTCGGGTCAAGGTTTCCTGATAGGGGAGTTTTGTTCGATTGTTCTTTCCAACTGAAATGAGAGTAAACTCTGGTTTGAGTGTTTCTAGAAAGGCTAAACTTGATGAGGTTTTAGAGCCATGTTGGCTTGCTTTCAAGACATCCACCTCTAAGTCAGGATATTGCTTCAGCAAGTCCTTCTCTCCTTTCTCCTCCAAATTTCCAGTGAAAAGGAAGTTTTTATCTAATAGTTTTCCATACAAAACCAGGGAATCTTCATGACCTCCGTCTCCAATTTTCCTTGGAGATAGGACTTCTAACTGACTTCCGAAAATTGGCAAATTCTCTCCCATTGTCACACTACGCACCTTGGTTTGAGTCGCCTGTAGTTCTGCCACAAATTCCTTCTGTTTCAGACTTCCTTTTGATACTAAGATCTCCCCTATATGGAATGCCTTGCTCACCTCCAACAAATCTCCAACATGCTCCCTGTCTGTATTGGTCAAAATCAGCTGGTCAATCTTGGCCACTCCTCGACTTTTTAGATAGGGTATCAAGGTTCGCTGGGCATTGCTGGTCGTCGCCTTTTCTTGCCATTTTTCGATTTTCTTGCTAGATTCTGCCTTGCCACCGACATCTATGAGAATGGTTTTACCAGTTATATCCCGTAGGAAAATACTTTCCCCTTGCCCCACATCCAGCATGGTGATTTCATTTTCCAGTGGATACTTGGTCAAGAAAAAGAGACCTGTAATCAATAAGCTCAACACTGCTAGCCTTTTAATGTTTTTCCTCAAATCATAGACCAAAGCCAAGGAAATTAACAATAAGATTAAAATCCATGCATTGGGTTGTCCAAAGACCAGAGGTCTACTTGCCACCTGTGATACCAAGCGAATAATGCCCTCCAACCATTCAAAGATAAAGTTCAGCTGAATAACTGGATAGAGAAAGGAAAGGGCAAATAAGATAGACAAGAGCGGTAAGAAGACCAAGTCAAAAAGAAAGGAAAAGACAAAGGTCAAGAGGATGGACCAAGGTTGAAATTCCGCAAAATAAAAGGATAGAATGGGTAATATTCCCAAAGAAATAACCAGACTTTCTCTGGCAATAGCCTTAAGCCCCTCCTCTTCTTTGCTAGTCATTGTCAAGATAAAAGCATAAGCACATGACAAAACTCCTCCTGCAGTCAGGAAAAAGTTGGGCATGATAATAAAGAGTACAAGCACAGTCAAGGCAAAATTATCCAAGCCCTTAACACCATGTTGAGCCAGTAACTTTTGCAAGAGACTGCGAATGACCGAAGCTGAAAATCCTGTCATACCTGCATAGATAATGGAAAAGGGATAAGTCAGCCATTTCAACTTTTCTTGAGTCAAGCCCAATCGTAAGAGAAGTTTCTTAAAACCATCCATGAAAAAACCTACCTGCATGCCTGATAAGGCAAATAGGTGGATAATTCCTAAACTAGAATAAAGCCCGTTCATCTCCTCAAAGTCTGTATCCAGATGTCCCAGTAAGAGACCCGTCATATAGTTACGCATAGGGTCTGGAAAGTGCGTCTTAATCCAAACCACAGCCTTTCGGCGTAAACTGGATAGATTTTCTCCTATATCCCAACTGCTAACCTGTTTAAGGGACTGTATTTTTTTGATATTGAGAGTCTGGAAAATTCCCTGAGTCTTCAGATAAGCCTGGTAGTCAAAGCCACCAAAATTTCTCTGCCCTTCTGGCTCTGATAGTTTTCCTTCAAGTTCCAAATCATGAAGGGCTGTTAAAGCTTGAAATTGTTCTTTCTCCTCCTCGGACTGGAGTTTATAATAGACTTGAAAAATGCGTCCATCAGACTTGCCACGAAAGGATAGACTGTCACCATTAACCTTAATAGTATCAGGCAAAATCCGTACCCTTTCAACAGAATCCGCCAAATTTTGACTCGCTTGACTCTGTTGCCAATTTTGAAACAGAAACCAGAATCCAAAGACTCCACAAATCACTAGAACTTTGCCTGCAGATTCCCACGGAAATTGAATAAAGAGACAGACTAGCAGAAAAACAAAACCTAGCAGGGCGAGATAAGATAATGAGAAAATGGCGTAGTAAAGCCATAGCAATAGAAAACTCAGGTAAATTAGGGGAATGGGGAACTTCTTAATCCACTGTAACATAGTCTTTTAGCTTTTCTATTGTTTTGTCACCAATGCCAGAGACCTTCTTGAGCTCGTCTACTGACTTGAACTTGCCATTTGCCTCACGATGGTCGATAATGTCCTGAGATCGTTTTCCTCCCAGTCCCTTGACTTGCTTGAGTTCTTCCAGACTGGCTTTGTTGAGATTGACCTTCTTTTCCTTGCTAGTCGAAGAAGCTGTCCCAGAACCTGCCTGCTGACTAGCTGATTCTTCTCCCTTAGATGGAACGTAAACCAGAGCCTCATCACTAACTTTCTGAGCTAGATTGAGCGACTTGCTATCTGCTTGCTCTGTCAAGCCACCTGCTTTCTGCACAGCATCATTGACCCGACTACCTACCGGTAAGTCATAAATACCTGGTGATTTAACAGCCCCCTTCACATCTACTGTGATTAAATCTTGTTCAACCGCTTCTTCCTTTTCTTCCTTCTTCACTTCCTTTTCAGATAATGAATCCTTGGAAACCGCTGCAACTTCTGCCTGTAAATTCGTTTCCTTGACAGGTGTTGGTGGAGCTGGCTTTAGCAGGAAAAATCCTCCTACAAGCAAGCCTAGACCAGTACAGATGACAATGATTTTATACTCTTTGATTTTCTCGATAATTGCTTCCATATTTTCTCCTCTCTTAGATTATTCGAAAGAGGAAGAAAAAACAGTTGAAAAATTCTTCTCAACTGCTTATTTATTTGCAAAATAGTCTTCCTTGGTCAAGACATAATGAACTCTCGTAACGATTCGGCCTTCTTCATGCTGGTCCATACAAGCATATGGTTCTGCATGTGAAAAACGCATGCCTGATTTCTCCATAACCTTTCCAGATGCAGGATTGTCCTTATCGTGAAGGGCAATCAACTTATTCATCCCTATCTTCTCAAAAGCTAGCTCAATTACGGCACGATTGGCTTCTGTCGTCAATCCTTGATTCCAATATTTTTTATTGATAATGTAACCAATAGCTGCCTTCTTAAGAACAGGATCAATCTTGTGCAAATCAATGGTTCCGATAAATTTGCCATTGCTTTTTAGTTCTATTCCCCAGCGTCCCAAGGGATTGGCCAAGTAGAACTGAGCAATGTTATTCTTGGTTTCTTCCAAGCTTTGATTGGTTGGAAAAGTGTAGCGTGTATTTTCTATGTCCGAGGCATAGTCAAACATTGCTTCCGTATCATTCAAAGTTACAGGTCTAAGCAATAAACGATCAGTCTCGACTATGGGATACTGAGCTAGTTTTAAAAAGATTGATTCCATACTTCTCCTCCATTTAAAAATATTTTCTAGCAGTCTAGCATAAAAAAGAAGTTACAACAAGTTTTTCTTGCTTTTTAAAGCGGTTTCATATAGAATAAAATCATCACCTTATTTTATAAATAATTGTGATAAATCATTTACAACCCGTCAATAGAAAGGGAGTTTTTCTCTATGTTAATCGGAATCCCAAAAGAAATTAAAAATAATGAAAACCGCGTTGCCCTCACACCTGCTGGTGTTCATAGTTTGGTCGGTCGCGGTCATCGCGTCCTTGTAGAAACAAATGCCGGTCTTGGTTCAGGATTTACTGATACAGATTACAAAAAACAAGGAGCTGAAATTGTCGCTACTGCTCATGAAGCATGGGCTGCAGAGTTGGTCGTGAAAGTAAAAGAACCATTAACTTCTGAATATGCCTGCTTACGCGACGACCTACTCCTCTTCACCTACTTGCACATGGCTGCTGCTCCTGAATTGGCTGAAGCCATGTTAGCAGCAAAAACGACAAGTATCGCTTATGAAACTGTCCGTGATGATCAAGGGCAATTACCACTCCTCGTACCTATGAGTGAGGTGGCTGGTCGTATGGCGGTTCAAATCGGAGCTCACTTCTTGACCAAACAAGCTGGTGGCTCTGGTGTCCTACTTGGCGGTGTACCAGGCGTTCCAAAAGGAAAAGTAACCATCATCGGTGGTGGTGTCGTAGGTACACATGCTGCCCGCATCGCTTTAGGATTGGGAGCACAAGTGACTATCCTTGATATCAGTGCTAAACGTCTCTCCGTTTTAGAGGAGGTCTTTGGTCACCAAATTCAAACTCTCATGTCCAATTCATTCAACATCGAAGCAAGTGTTCGAGATGCTGATGTCGTTATCGGAGCGGTTCTCATCCCTGGTGCCAAGGCTCCAAAACTGGTCACAGATGAGATGGTCCAACAAATGCGTCCAGGTTCTGTCATTGTAGACGTTGCCGTTGACCAAGGTGGTGTTATCGAAACAGCTGACCGTGTCACAACCCACGATGAACCTGTCTATGAAAAACACGGTGTACTTCACTACGCCGTTGCTAACATACCTGGTGCTGTTGCCCGTACTTCTACCATTGCCCTTACAAATGTCACTATTCCTTATATCGAAGCTCTGGCAGAAAAAGGATTCGCACAAGCAATTTCTGAAGATGAGGGCTTGCGTCAAGGTGTGACCACTTATCAAGGTTACTTAACCAGTCTTCCAGTAGCCCAAGGTCTCGATAAAAAACATACTCCAATTGATGAACTAGTATAAAAATCTAATTATCAGATAAAAGAAAGAGCAATTCCACCTGAACTGCTCTTTTTTGCTATTCTGTTTCTTCTTGGACTTCTTCACGTCCTTCATTTTTAACTGGAGCTGGTTCATAAGCTCGGATAATCTGAGCGACAACTGGATGGCGAACCACATCCTTGGCTGAAAAATGAACAAAGTCTATTTGGTGAATGTTCTTGAGTTTCTCCTGGGCATCAATCAAACCGGACTTGACATTACGTGGCAGGTCAATCTGACTGATATCTCCATTGACAATCATTTTAGAATTAAA
Source organism: Streptococcus sp. HMSC077D04 (assembly GCF_001808785.1). Taxonomy (GTDB): domain Bacteria; phylum Bacillota; class Bacilli; order Lactobacillales; family Streptococcaceae; genus Streptococcus; species Streptococcus mitis_BX. Next base: position 276,331 of record NZ_KV794547.1, read on the forward strand.
GCCTAAACGAGTCAAGAACATTTTCATCTGCATGATGGTCGTATTTTGTGCCTCATCGAGAATGACAAAGGCATCATCCAAGGTCCGACCACGCATGTAGGCAAGGGGCGCAATTTCGATAATTTCACGCTCCATGAGACGAGTTGTTTGGTCTTTCCCAAGAATCTGATACAAGGCATCATAAACAGGTCGAAGGTAAGGATCCACCTTTTCCTTTAAATCACCCGGAAGAAATCCTAGACTTTCTCCTGCTTCGACTGCTGGACGAGTCAGGATAATTCGCTTGACTTGCCCACGTTTAAGGGCAGTTACTGCCAAGGTCACTGCAAGAAAGGTCTTCCCTGTCCCTGCGGGCCCAATTCCAAAGGTCACGTCATGCTGTTTGACACTGTCCACATAAAGTTTTTGACCCAGTGTTTTGACACGGATAGGCTTCCCTGTATTGTCCTTGATGATTTCTTCTTCGTAAAGGGCGACAAACTTGTCGATTTCATCATTTTTGACCATGCTAATCGCAGTGACCACATCTGGTGTGCCGACTGTCATTCCACGATTTACCAAGACCATCAAAGCCTGAATAACCTGACGGGCTTCCTCACAGGCAGGCTCTTCACCCAAAACCTGCACAATCTCCGTACGGGCATGGATCACCACATCAAGCTCTTCTTCCATCAAACGAAGATGGCGCTCATTGGAACCAAAAAGATGAAACAGGTCATCTGGATGACTCAGTTGAATGTCAATTGAATGTTCCTTCAAATAAAGAACCTCTCTAATCCTTTTATTTCTTTTTATTATAGCAAAGGGATGGAGAAATTACTAGCCCAAACCCAGTGAATCATGCTAGTGTTCTAAGTATTCTTGCCAGATAGCGTCAAAGTCTCCTAGGTTAAAAGAGAAACTGGCATGCTCCTCCAAAAAGCGACTCACCTCATCAAAATCATCTGTGTGTTTTGGGAAGGCTGACTCTTCAAAAGCGAGGTCTGCCAAGATAGCTTTGGGACTATTACTTTTAGGGTTGCGCTCGGTCATGAGCCAAGTGTAAAATGATTTTCTCATAAGTCTCCCTAAATCAACTCTGTCCCAAACTGGTCTTGCTTGATTTTACCAGCCTTCATCAAGCCGCCGAGTGCTTTCTTGAACTGACCTTTAGAAATGCCAAAGGTTGCTTTAATGTCGTCTGGAGATGACTTATCATTTAAGGTCATAAAACCACCATTGCTTTCCAAGTAAGTCAAAATCATCTGGGCATCATTTTCCAACATTTCAAAGGAACGTGGTTTGAGGGAGAGGTTCAAGGTACGGTCTACTTCGCGGAAACCAATGACACGCGCATCTAAAACTTGCCCCAAACGTGGCTCTGCGTAGCGCTCGCTAGGATGGATAAAGCCAAGCATGTTATTTTCTGGTAGGTAAACAAAAGTTCCTGACAACTTGAGGCGATATACAATGGCTGGCCAATTTTGGTTCTGCATGTTGTTGTAGGCAGGACGAGCCAAACGTTGGAAGTCTTCTTGATAAGCCAAGAGGCCCCAGATACGGTCTTTCTTGTCCACTTCAAGACGGATGTAGAGTTGATCTCCCTTCTTAGGCCAAAGTTCCTTAAGCTCAGGGAGGATATCGAGTGACACAACGATTTCCTTGTCAGGAAGGCCTGTATCCACAAAGACACCCAAGTCTTTACGAACTTCCGTTACAGTTCCCCAACCAAATTGGTCCTGAGTGGCAGTCACTTCTATGGTTGTCAGGCGGAGTTTTTGCTTCATATCCGTGTAGGCAAAACCTTTGACCGTATCCCCTACTGTATGCTGACCTTCTTCCTTAGCAAGAGCATAGGTTTGACCATCCTTTTGCACAAAGTAAAAACGGTCATTTTCATCGATGATGAGTCCAACAATAAAACTTGCAAGATTTGTATTCATATTTCCTTCTTTCGAATAAAACTCAGCCAGCAATGCCAACTGAGTTTTTCTGTTTATTTTTAGACTTCCAAAAGTTCTTTCTCTTTGTTAGCAGTCATGTCGTCGATGTGTTTAACAGCATCGTCTGTTACTTTTTGAATATCTTTTTCAAGAGTCTTCAATTCGTCTTCAGTGATTTCTTTTGCTTTTTCTTGTTTCTTAGCTTCATCCATAGCATCACGACGGATATTGCGGACAGCCACTTTAGCATTCTCACCAACCTTCTTCACTTCTTTAGCAAGGTCACGACGAGTTTCTTCTGTAAGAGCTGGAATCACCAAGCGGATCACAGAACCGTCGTTAGCTGGTGTGATACCAAGATCAGAGGCATTCAAGGCACGTTCGATGTCTTTCAATGAAGACTTGTCAAATGGTGTTACCAACAAAACACGCGCTTCTGGAATCGTAATTGAAGCGATTTGGTTAAGAGGAGTTTCTACTCCATAGTATTCTACATGTACACGGTCAAGCAAACTTGCATTGGCACGGCCTGCACGGATACCACCAAATTCACGAGCAAGTGATTGGTGAGACTGGGTCATTCTCTCTTTAGCTTTTTCAATAATTGCGTTAGCCATAATCTTTCTTATTCCTTTTCTTCAATATTATTTGAAACTGTTGTTCCGATATTTTCTCCAAAAACGACACGTTTGATGTTTCCTGGTTGGTTCATGTTGAAGACAACCAAGTCAATGTCGTTGTCCATAGAGAGGGTTGAAGCTGTTGAGTCCATGATACGAAGACCTTTATTGATAACATCACGGTGGGTCAATTCTTCGAATTTAACAGCTGTCTTGTCCTTCTTAGGATCGGCATTGTAAACACCATCTACTCCATTTTTAGCCATAAGGATAGCATCCGCTTCGATTTCAGCTGCACGAAGGGCCGCTGTTGTATCTGTTGAGAAGTATGGTGAACCAATTCCGGCACCAAAGATAACGATACGGCCTTTTTCAAGGTGACGAAGGGCACGTCCACGGACATAAGGCTCTGCCACTTGTTGCATAGCAATAGCAGTTTGCACACGCGTATCAACCCCAACTTGTTGCAATGAATCTGCCATCACAAGAGCATTCATAACAGTCCCAAGCATTCCTGTGTAATCTGCCTGAACTCGGTCCATTCCTGCTTCTGCAGCAGGTTCACCACGCCAGAGATTTCCTCCACCAATAACAAGGGCAATTTCGATACCTAAGCTATGAACTTCTTGAATCTCTTTTGCGATTGTTTGAACTGTTTGGATATCAATCCCTACGCCTCGTTCACCGGCAAGGGCTTCACCTGATAACTTGATTAAAATACGTTTATACTTGGGATTCGACATTTTCACTCTCCTTCTTTTATCCTACCTATTTTATCACAATTTCTAAGATATTTATAGTATCATGAGCAATTCTTTCAAAAAAATTAGACCATTAAAAATTCCTCTAAGTCGCTAAGGGCACGCTCTGCAATTTTTTCATAACGAGCCTTCTTATCACGGATACGCTCGCCTTCCAACTCCTTGATGATTCCAAAATTGACATTCATTGGTTGGAAATGCTTGCTGTCTGCATGGGTGATGTAATGAGCAAGACTTCCAATCGCTGTTGTTTCTGGGAAAATAGCCTCGCTTTCTCCCTTGAAGAGACGAGCCGCGTTAATGCCAGCTACTAAACCTGATGCCGCTGATTCAACATAGCCTTCCACACCCGTCATCTGACCAGCAAAGAAGAGATTGGGTTGTTTCTTAGAACGGTAAGTCTGTTCAAGAAGATTTGGTGAATCCATGTAAGAATTGCGGTGCATAACACCATAACGAACAAACTCCGCATTCTCAAGTCCTGGAATCATTTGGAAAACACGCTTTTGTTCTCCCCATTTGAGGTGGGTCTGGAAACCAACGATATTATAGAGACTACCAGCAGCATTGTCCTGACGAAGCTGAACCACCGCATAAGGTGTTTTGAATTCTCCATCACGAGGTCCTGTGTAGTCATCTGGATACTCCAAACCGACTGGTTTCATAGGACCATAAAGCATAGTTTTAATGCCTCGTTTGGCCATGACTTCAATAGGCATACAACCTTCAAAGTACTTTTCTTTTTCAAAAGAATTGAGCGGTGCTTCTTCTGCATTGACCAAAGCTTCATGGAAATCCATAAATTCTTGCTTGGTCATAGGGGCATTGAGGTAGGCCGCTTCTCCCTTATCATAACGAGACTTGAGATAGACCTTGCTCATATCGATGGTATTGACGTCGATAATAGGCGCTGCCGCATCGTAGAAATAGAAACCATCGCCGTCATTAAGAGCATGAATCTTTTCAGCCAGAGCATCGCTGGTCAAAGGGCCAGTAGCGACAACCGTAATAACATCTGTCGGCAATTCTGTAATTTCATCACGAACCACTTCAATCAAGGGGTGGTTGGCAACTTTTTCGGTTACCATTTGGGAGAAACCTTCACGGTCCACTGCAAGAGCTCCACCTGCAGGAACACGGGTTACTTCAGCAGATTCCAAGATAACAGAACCCAAGCGACGCATTTCTTCCTTGAGAAGCCCCACTGCATTTGTCAAAGCATCTCCACGTAGAGAATTGGAACAAACCAACTCAGCAAAATTGTCTGTTTTGTGTTGAGGTGTTGACTTGACACCACGCATTTCATAAAGTTTAACTGGAATACCACGTTCTGCGATTTGGTAGGCTGCTTCAGAACCTGCCAAACCAGCACCGATAACATTGATATAAGATTGAGACACGACACTAATACCTCTTTGGGAGTGTGAAGACAAGGTTCACATTGAAAAAGCCAATCAAACTTAAGAGTTTACGAATTTCTTGGCTCAGGCTGAAAAAGTCCACAGGACTTACTTCGCTTTCGAGTTTCTTGGCTCAGGCTGAAAAAGTCCCCCAGACTTTTTCACTCCCACAAATCTTTCTAATTTTTTCTTCTACTAGTATAACAAAAAAAGGGAAGAAGGCAAACTTCCCTGTTTAGTCATTTTCTTGATTTTCTTCCCAATCGTGGTAGGCAGCGTATAGCTGGCTTTTATTCCACTGGTAAATCTTAGCGACTTCCTTGATAGCTTGATTTTTCTTCATGCCTTGCTGGATACGAGTTTGGATTTCTAAGAACAAGTCTTCCTCGTCTTTTTCTTCTACATCCTGACTGGCACCTTCAACGATAAGAAGACATTCTCCCTTAAGTGGCGTTTCAGCGATGCTTTCCAGCAATTCAGAAATTGTACCTCTTTGGTATTCTTCATAGATTTTGGTCAATTCTCTAACCAAGACCACCAAGCGGTCGCCATAAACTGCTAGCATATTTTCTAACGTATCTGCCACACGATGGGGCGATTCATAGAAAATCTGAGTTTCAGGATAGTCTTTTTTCGAGTCGAAAAATTGCTTTTGCTGGCCTGATTTTCTCGGTAAAAAGCCGTAAAAGATATGTGGCTGTGGCGCTAAACCACTAGCGATCAAGGCAGAAATTCCTGCAGAGGCACCTGGAACAGTGACAACCGCAATTTCTTCCTCAATGGCTGCCTTAACCAAATCATGACCAGGGTCTGAGATGCTAGGCAGACCCGCGTCGGATACCTGAGCAATACTTTGCCCTGCTTTCAGGAAACCAATCAAATCAGGAATCTTTTCCTTGGCATTGTGCTCATGAAAACTAATCTGCTTGGTAGAAATGTCAAAATGCTTGAGCAATAGACCTGTATTGCGCGTGTCCTCAGCAGCAATCCAGTCCACTTCTTTCAAGGTCTGAATAGCTCGAAAGGTCATATCATCTAGATTTCCAATCGGCGTTGCCACTAGGTACAGCTTGCCGTAGGGAGACTGCCCCTTAAAACTTTTTTGAATCTGCATGCCTACTCCCTGTATAACAACTCGTCACAGAACATACATTCCTCGTCCTGCTCTCGACGTTGTCCATAAAAATCATTACATACGTGAAATCCATCACGGTAAATACGACGAACACTTTCGCGAACATGCTTGGCCTTGACGGGAGCATCTGCTTCCACCTCACCCAAGCGTTCTCGCAACTTACTATTTTCCAAGCGAAGAGCTGTATTTTCCTCTACCAGACTCTTGAGATTTTTCTTGATGGCTTCCACATCGGCCAAGGTTACCAATAACTGTTGGGAAAAATCATCTAGCGCGTCAAATAATTCTTTTTTATCCATAAAACAGCCCTTTCCTTTCTTTATCATTCATCTTTGAGTTTATATTTCTTTCAAGACCAGGTATTCCATGGCATTTTGAAAGCTGACATTAGCTTGCCACATTTTTCTAGCTTCTAGCAAATCTTGTAGAATCACTCTTACTCTTGCTTGCAGGAGGTCCTGCCCACAGAGGACTTCAAGAATCCGTAAAACCTGATCTTGTTTTTCCTTATCATCTGCCAAGCTAGCTAGTTTGGCAACTTGCAAATAACTTTCTTTTTTCTTAGCCACTAACCAAGTCAACAGGCGTTCACTTTCATCGACCAAGGTCCAAAAACTTGCCTGATTAGCCAACTTTTCTGCTTCAGCTCGCGATTGACTAAACTGGGCTAAAAGAGTTGCTTTTTTCTTAACCAGTCCCATTTGTTCTAAGAGCAAGATGAGTTTTTCTTCTTGCTTTTTAAAATGGAAAATCTGGGTTCGACTACGGATGGTCGGCAACATCTTTTCCTCATCGCTAGTCAAGAAGAAAATGTAAACCTCACTCTGGGGTTCTTCGATGACCTTGAGCAGAGAGTTAGCTGCGTTGGGATGCATTTTCTCAGCTTGCTCGATAATAAAGACCTGTTGCTGACTTTCAATCCCTGCTTGAGAAAATTGTCCCACCAATTCACGAATACGTTCTGTCTTGATGACCTGATTGACTGGCTTAATCAAGGTAACATCTGAAAACTCTTCCTGTTCAATCAGCTTGCAATTTCGGCATTTCTCACATGGTAAAACGCCTACTTTATCCGTACAAAAGAGGCTCTTAGCCAAAAACTGCGCCATTTCCAAGCTTCCAAAGAAACCTGAAAAGAGATAGGCGTGATTGAGCTGGTCTTGTTCTAGAATACGGACAAAGCGGTCAAACTGGTCTGGTTGCCAAGCCTTTAATTCTTCTTGTTTCATTTAGCCAAGCCCATTCTATCAAACAAGATATCCTTGGTAGTTTCCACAACTTGTTCCAAAGGGAGACTGGCATCAATCTTGACAATGCGATTTCCTTCTTTGTCAAGAAGAGAAAGATAGCCTTGACGAACTTTTTTGTGCAAGTCCAACCCTTCCAAGTCCAAGCGATTGACCTCACGGTCACTATTAGCAGCAATGCGAGCCAGTCCCTCTTCCACCTCAATGTCAAAATAAAGCGTCAAATCAGGTTTGAGGCCATCTGTCGCAAACTGATTGAGGCAATTAATGGCATCAATGTCCAAACCACGACCAAATCCTTGATAGGCAACAGAACTATCGATAAAACGATCCATAATGACCAACTTGCCATCTTCAAGGGCTGGAAGAACTTTTTCCACCAAGTGCTGTCTGCGACTGGCGATATAGAGCAAAAGCTCTGTTTTAGCATCCATCTGAGTATGACTTGGATCCAAAATCACTTCCCGAATCTTCTCCCCAATCAAGACTCCGCCTGGCTCACGGGTCGTCAGTACCTCCATCCCTTTTTCCTGTAAAATTGGGAGCAGAGCCTCTAAAACACTAGTCTTGCCTGCTCCCTCTGGTCCCTCAAGAGAGACTAAAAATCCTTTTGACATGTCTAACTCATTTCTTTTTTACTACTTCTATTCTATCAAAAAAATAGGGGTTTGTGACAATCTTTTTGTCTTCTCATTTCATACTCAATGAAAATCAAAGAGCAAACTAGTAAGCTAGCCGCAGGTTGCTCAAAACACTGTTTTGAGGTTGCAGATGGAAGCTGACGCAGTTTGAAGAGATTTTCGAAGAGTATCAAACACCATAAAAGAGGCAGACAAATCTACCTCTTATTTACCTAGTTCTTGTGTTCGTTTGTATGCTTGATGAACTGCATCCATGACTGTTCCTCGAAAAGCATGCGCTTCTAGACTCGCTACACCAGCGATAGTCGAACCGCCTGGGCTACATACTTGGTCTTTCAATACTCCAGGATGCTCTTGGCTTTCTAGGATCAATTGACCAGCTCCTACCACAGTTTGAGCCGCCATTTTCAAGGCCGTTTCTCGTGTCAATCCAGTCTGAACACCTGCATCTGCCAAGGCCTCAATAAAGAGATAGACAAAGGCTGGCCCACAGCCTGCAAGCCCTGTCGCAGCATCGATTAAGCCTTCTCCTAGTTCAACCAAGAGGCCAGCATTTGCTAATAACTGACAAAAGAGCTCACTGTCCTCAGTCTTACAATTAGGAGACAAGGCATAACTAATCACTCCTTGACCGATAGAAGCAGGGGTATTTGGCATCATACGAATAATTCGGTGTTGACTTGGAATAAGACTCGCTAGTTTTTCTAAAGTCAATCCGGCTGCCATCGAAATCAAAAGAAGACTCTCTCGTTTTTCAAGAATGGGCTGGTATTGAGAAAGCAGTTCAGAAAACTGAGCTGGCTTAACTCCTAGAAAAATCACATCTGCTTCTGCAAATATTTCTTCATTGCTAGAAGCTTGACCGCCAAAGTCGGCAATGAAAGAATCCACCTTGGCTTGACTACGATTGGCAAGGAGAATCTGAGCACCCGTCTTGGCCTGCAAAACAGCCTTAGCCAAGCTAGCTCCCATATTTCCCAAACCGATAAATCCAATCTTCATCTCTTACTCCCTTATCTGTCCGTCACCCGTAACCACATACTTGTAGCTAGTCAACTCTTTCAAGCCCATTGGACCACGCGCGTGCAGTTTCTGAGTAGAAATCCCCATCTCACATCCAAGACCAAATTGCCCACCGTCAGTGAAACGCGTTGAGGCATTGACATAAACCGCTGCAGAATCCACTTGATCTGTAAAGTAAGCTGCAGCTTCAGCATTTTCCGTCACAATGGCATCCGAATGATGGGTACTGTGAGCTTCAATGTGCGCAACCGCTTCTTCTAGACTGCTCACAACCTTAACAGCTAGGACATAATCTAAAAACTCGGTATCAAAGTCTTGAGCCTCAGCTGCTTGACCTGAAACAAACTGACTTGCTTTACTATCCAAGCGGAATTGAATTGGTTCCAGTCCAGCTTCTTTTCGATCTGCAACTAGCACTTGCTCCAAACGAGGAAGGAAGCTTGCTGCCTTGTCTTCATGAACCAGCAGAACCTCCATGGCATTACAGACAGAAGGACGACTGGTTTTAGCATTGTTGATAATAGACAGTGCCTTGTCTTCATCTGCATCCTTGTCCACATAAACATGGACAATGCCTGTTCCTGTCTCGATAACTGGTACAATAGCATTTTCAACCACTGCATTGATCAAACCAGCCCCCCCACGAGGAATGAGCAGGTCTAGATAACCCTTGGCCTTCATCATAGCATAGCTACTTTCACGGCTAGTATCTTCCACTAGTTGAATCACATCTGGATGAATGGGCGTTGTCTCCAAACCTTTTTTCAAGGCTTTAACAATGGCATGGGCAGTTTGATAGGCATCCTTCCCACTACGAAGAACAACCGCATTTCCACTCTTGAGAGCCAAAGCAGCCGCGTCAGACGTCACATTTGGACGGCTTTCATAGATAATACCGATAACCCCCATAGCCACCCGTTTCTTGCTGATAACCAAGCCATTTTCAAGCTGACTTGTTTCCAAAACTTCACCGATTGGATCTGGTAAAGCAACCACTTCACGAATCCCAGTTGCCATTGCTTCTATACGCCCTGCATCCAAATACAGACGATCCAACATAACATCTGAGATTTTCCCCTTGGCCGCTTCCATATCGAGGGCATTAGCCGCTAAAATTTCCTCAGTAGCAGCCACTAAGTGATCAGCCAGAGCTAGCAAGGCTTGGTTTTTCACCTCTTCACTAGCTGTGTTGATCGATTTTTTAACAGCCTGTACCTGTTCAAATTGTTCTTGTGTACTTACCATAGTTTACCTCTAAAATTCTGTAAAGAGCAGTTGGATTTCAGGAGTAATGGAAATCCAGTCATCACGGTGAATCAAGACACCCTTGGCTTTTTGAGAACGCAACATATCTTCCAAAGCAGATGCTCCAAATTGCACGCGCCCTTTCCCAAGTGATTTTCCACTTTCCTTGTCAAATACTGTCACGATATCACCATAAGAAAAGGATCCTTCTGCGTCAACAACACCAGATAAAAGGAGACTCTTGCCATGTTGAGAGAGAGCTTCTGCAGCCCCTTTATCTACCCAAATAGAACCTTGGCTCTGAGCATAAAAGGCCAGCCATTGTTTCTGGGTACGAAGCCCCTTCTCTTGCGCAACAAAGTAGGAACCATCCTTGGTCTCCTCAGCCGCCTCAATCATGGCATCTGCCTTCAATGATGAACAGATATAAACTGGAACTCCCGATTCTGTTGCGATAGTCGCAGCCTTGATTTTTGTTAGCATGCCCCCAGTTCCGTTTGAAGAACCAGCTCCACCAGCCATATCGATAATCTCACGATTGATGGTCTCGATTCGCTCCAAGCGTTTGGCTTTTGGATCCGAAGTAGGATTTCCAGTGTAGAGACCGTCCACATCTGTCAGGAGAACTAAAAGGTCTGCTTGAACCATTGCTGCTACCTGGGCACTTAGAGTATCATTATCCCCAACCTTGAGCTCATCAATAACAACACTATCATTCTCATTGATGATAGGAATGGCTCCACGACTAAGAAGGACTGATAAAGCCTGATGAGCATTTTTATAACGACGTTTATCGACAAAATCATCCTGTGTCAACAAAATCTGAGCTGATACAATCTGACGAAGAAGAAGATTGGTCGTGTATTCTTCCAATAAAAGACCCTGCCCTACCGCTGCTGAAGCCTGTTTATCAGCAATCTTAGTCGGACGCTTTTTAAATCCTAAGGCCCCAAAACCAGCAGCAACCGCTCCAGAAGATACTAGGATTAATTCATGGCCTGCCTCATGTAACATAGCCAATTGTTGAGTAATAACCTTCACTTTGCTACGTGACAGACTTCCATCCTCATTCGTTAGAGAAGAAGTCCCCACCTTAAAAACAATCCGTTTGTATTTCATAGTCTCACTCCGATTCTTCATATCTATCCATTATAACATGAATGGTAGGAAATAGAAAAGAGTTGATAGGAAAAAGGTCGAGACAAGTCATCTCAACCTTTTATCACGTCTAATTCTTTCTCAATCTCTCCAATGTTTCCTTAAAAATCTCTGGGATATCTGCTGTAAATTCCAAAATCTCACCTGTTCTCGGATGAGTAAAACCTAAAGTCTTGGCATGAAGAAATTGTCCATGTCCTTTCAAAGTCTTGCGAGGACCATAGACTTCATCACCAGCGACTGGATGACCAATATAAGCCATGTGAACACGGATTTGATGGGTGCGGCCTGTTTCCAGCTGCAGCTCCACTAAGTTATAATCACCAAAGCGTTCCAAAACGTGGAAACGTGTCACTGCAGGCTTCCCTTTAGCAGTCACAGCCTGTTTCTTACGGTCTTTTTCACTACGGCCAATCGGAGCTTCAATCACACCACGATCATTGGGCAGATTTCCATGAACAATCGCCCAATATTTGCGGAGAGACTTTTTATCCTTGAGTTCTTGGGCAAGTGCTAGATGCGCCTCATCGTTTTTAGCAATCATGAGAAGGCCTGATGTATCCTTATCAATACGGTGAACAATTCCTGGACGCAGAACCCCATTGATACCCGACAAGTCCTTGATATGGTACATGAGGGCATTTACCAGAGTTCCACTAGTATGACCAGCACTCGGATGCACAACCATCCCCTGAGGCTTGTTAACGACGGCCACGTCCTCATCTTGGTAGACTATTTCTAGAGGAATATCTTCAGCCACATACTCTAAGACCTCTGGTTCTGGCACATGATAAGTGACCACATCGCCCTCTTGGACCGTGTACTTAGCTTTCTTGACTTGCCCATTGACCAAGACCTGTCCTGATTTAATTTGTTCATTCGCGAGACTACGTGATAATTCTGTCAAATCCGACAAAGCCTTATCCAAACGCAGGCCACCAGTTTCAATTTTAATTTCCATTTGTTTCCTCTTTTAGCATTGCAATCAATAAAATAATCACTCCAACAGTCAGATAGCTATCTGCCACATTGAAAATTGCAAAATTAATAAAGTCAAGGTGGAACATATCCACAACAAAGCCCTGACTGATCCTGTCAATAAAGTTTCCAAGACCACCCGCAATAATCAAAGTCAAACCCAAGACCATCCAGAGTGAGTCCTCCATGTGTTTATGCAGATACCAAATGGCACCTACCATAACAACCAGTGTAATGATAGCAAATAACCACTGCTGATCTTGTAACATGGAGAAGGCTGCCCCTCGATTTTGCAGGTAGGTCAAGCTAACGAAATTGGGTATCCACGAACGAACCTCACCCAGTGGAATCTGCCAGACGATATAGGATTTGACTAACTGATCTAGCGCAATCAAAAGCAGTACAACGACTGCCACTATTCCTCTTTTTTTCATGATTTCCTCTTCTGATCAAAATATTCTTGCATGACTTCTACGAAAAGAGTTCCAGCCTGACTAAGCTCCACTTCCTCACGTTTAACATAGACCATGCGATTATCTAGGTTATCCTTGAGACGAATAACTGTGATGCCATTGACGCTGTCACTATCTAAAAATCCAGAACCTGTCGCATAAGCGTCCGTCCGCTCCAAAATACCATTCAAAGTAGCACGGTCTGTCACATTGAACATCTGCGAGCTAGCGCTGGTATCAACAAAGTTCTCTGAATAATAAAGGTACTCGTCTTTCTCTTGAGTGAAACGAACCGTTGGTAGATCAGCTAAATCCTCCATGACCAATTCCTCTTTCTGGGCTAAAGGATGCCCCTCACGGAGATAAATATGGGTATGGAAAGGAATCAATTCAATGACTTCAAGGCCTAGCTTTTCAACCCGTTGCATAATCCCCTTTTTATTTTGATTGTTGAGGTAGATAATCCCAATCTCACTATGCCCTTGAGCCACTTCGTCTAAGATTTGAACAGTAGTTGATTCAAAAATACGGAAGTTCTTATAATCAGGATAACGCTCTGAAAATGCCGTAATGGTTGGTGGCAAGAAGTCATAGTGCTGGCTAGCAATGGAAAATTCATCCTTTTCTTCCTCAGGATTGGCATACTGATTTTGAAAAATATCAAATCCTTTAACCAATTCTTGCGCTTTTTCATAGAATTCCATACCACGACGGGTCAAGAAAGTCCCTGAACTAGTCCGACGGAAAATCTTAAAGCCCAACTCTTTTTCCAAATCACGAACAGAAATAGACAGACTCGGCTGACTAACATACATCTTTTCAGCTGCTTCACGGAAAGTACCACTATTGGCAATGGCCACAACATAGCGTAATTGTTGAATGTTCATCTTCTACCTCCAACTTCTCTATCTGTTCATTATACCATATTTTAGAAGTTTTCTAAAAAGGAAAAAAGTCAGGAAATTTTTAAGTCTCAATAAAGACTCTAACGTCTCAATACAAGAATTAGAATAATCTCTTTTTCAGTTCTTATCTGATTTCAAGCAAATAAAAACAGCAAATCTTTTTGATTTACCGTTTATAATATGATGCAAATTCAATTCCCATAATATGGGTAGCAAAATGGGTACCAAACCAAAAAAATAGGCTCTCCGAAATCTCGGAAAGCCTTATTTAATGCTATTTCTAGCTTCCTCGCCTTTTCATTTCAAGGCTCGGGATAAAAAGGTTCACTGGACCTTTTTATTTAGCGATTGGGTAAACAGAAACCTGCTTTTTATCGCGTCCTTTACGTTCAAAGCGTACTACGCCTTCAACTTTAGCGAACAAAGTATCGTCTCCACCACGTCCAACGTTTACACCTGGGTAGATGTGTGTACCACGTTGACGGTAAAGGATTGATCCACCTGTTACAGTTTGTCCGTCAGCTGCTTTAGCTCCAAGACGTTTCGCTTGTGAATCACGTCCGTTTGATGTAGAACCTCCACCTTTTTTGTGGGCGAAAAGTTGCAAGTTGTTAAGAGTCATTTTTAACATAATGTTTTCCTCCGTGTTAGTTTTCTGTGATAACTCTGGTTTGGACGAACTCAGAAGAGTTCTCCGATAAGTTTGCCATGCCTAAGAAAAATGATTCAAAGAATAACTGGGTCATTTCTCTCTGGTGTGAAGGAAGATCTTTTGGAATTTCAACCATCAGATAGCCACCTTCATCTTCGTTTAATTCTAGGATTGGTTCATAGCCTGCAAATTTTTCAATGGAATTGATAAAGTTAATGGCAAGCGTAGAAACCGATGCACACACGACATCAAAGCCGTATTCGCCACTCTCGGCGTGTCCAGTAATTTCCGCACTCCTCAGCTCGCCATCTTCGGCTCTCTCAAAGACTGCCTGTATCATGTGTTCTCCTTAAAATTAAGCGTTGATTGCGTTGATGACAACTTTAGTATATGGTTGACGGTGACCTTGTTTACGGTGGCTACCTTTTTTAGGTTTGTACTTATAAGTAACAACTTTCTTTTGTTTTCCTTGTTTTTCAACAGTTCCAACTACAGTAGCTCCAGCAACAAGTGGAGTTCCGACAACAGTGTTTTCACCACCAACAAGAACAACTTCGTTAAAAGTAACTTCTTGACCAGCTTCAACGTTCAATTTTTCAACGTAAACTGCTTGACCAACTTCAACTTTAACTTGTTTTCCGCCAGTTTTGATAATTGCGTATGTGCTCATTATGCACCTCCTATGATTTTTATGGGTTTCCCCGATTTTTTTGTGAAGACTCGCCTAGCATCGTGGGACGAACCACTTAAAAGAAGAGCTCTAAGTATAACAAAGAATAAACTAGGAATTGAGCCGAAGACATAACTTATGTTAGGCAAGGCGACAATGACGAAGTTTAAATTTGTTATACGACGAGCAACGATGTTCGTGCGGTTGCACAGGATCGTGCATAGTCAACTCTTCAAGTATAGCATATCTCCTATTTTCTTACAAGTAATAACACCTAAAATCAAGCTTTTTCTTTTACTTTTTTCTGCCACGAGGCAAAAAGCATACTGAGATAAAAAATACTCATCATAATAGGAACACCAAGAATGGTCTTTTCCTGATAAAAAATCGTCAAATAGGCTGAAAAGACAACGCCAAGGACAAAACTAGTAAGCAGGCTAACAAATATGAACCCTTCACGCAAAAAAGGAGTGTGCTTGGTTCGGAAATAATCTCCAAAAGCCAGCATGGTCCGCTTGATATTTCCTGTCATAAAGGCATTATTATAAGCAATACCCGACACTTCTCCGAAAGCAGTTGTCACCAGTCCCATACAGAAGGCCAAGGGCGGTACTAGATAGATATTATCCACAGTCTGAGGCACAAAACCAATAATGATTGATAAGATTGCCAAAGGAATCAGTGACAGAATCGGTTTTTTCACAATTCTCAATTTTTCCTTATAAACAGTTAATAAAAAGACACCCATCATAAAAGCTAGTAAGGTGAGAACCTTGTCCCTAACATCTGAAACATTATTCTGGATTAATTCTACTGAAAGAAAGACAACATTCCCAGTTTGTCCAGCTACAAGAGTGTTCCCTCGCACAATAAAAGTATAGGCGTCTACATATCCTGCACAAAAAGTCAAAAAAAGCGCTAGCCTCTTAGACTGACGTGATATTTTTCTTATAGGTAATAACCTCATTTTCCCTCCCATTTCATTTACTCATCTCATTATTGTACCACTTTCTTTGGGAAAGTCCTAGTAGCTTATTTGAAATTTTTTCCCCTCTGTTGGATAGTCCCGTCTATCTATGTTATAATGAAAGAAGGATTTGAAATCGGAAAAGGAGTAACTATGCTTAAATTAGGTGTCATCGGAACAGGGGCTATCAGCCATCACTTCATAGAAGCAGCCCATACCAGCGGAGAATACCAGCTTGTCGCAGTCTATTCTAGAAAACTAGAAACTGCAACAACCTTTGCTTCTCACTATCAGGATATCCAACTCTTTGATCAAGTAGAGGACTTCTTCAAGAGCTCTTTTGATGTAGTCTATATTGCTAGTCCAAACTCCTTGCATTTTGCTCAGTCACAAGCTGCCTTGTCTGCTGCTAAACACGTTATTCTTGAAAAGCCAGCTGTCACGCAGCCACAAGAATGGCTGGATTTGAGACATACAGCTGAGAAAAATCACTGTTTTATCTTCGAAGCAGCTCGTAATTATCACGAGGAAGCTTTCACAACTATCAAAAACTTCTTAGCAGACAAGCAAGTGTTAGGGGCAGATTTCAACTATGCCAAGTATTCTTCCAAGATGCCGGACTTATTGACTGGACAGACACCTAACGTCTTTTCAAACCATTTTGCTGGAGGAGCCCTTATGGATTTGGGGATTTATCCCCTCTACGCTGCCGTTCGTCTCTTTGGAAAAGCTAAGGATGCAACCTATCAGGCTCAACAGCTTGACAATAGCATTGACCTAAATGGTGACGGAATCCTCTTCTACCCAGACTATCAAGTTCATATCAAGGCTGGAAAAAACATCACTTCCAATCTCCCTTGTGAGATTTATACAGCAGATGGAACCTTGACACTCAACACGATTGAACATGTCCGCTCAGCTATTTTTAGCGACCACCAAGGAAATCAAGTCCAGCTCCCTATCCAACAGGCTCCTCATACGATGACTGAGGAAGTCGCTGCATTTGCACAGATGATCCAGCAACCAGACCAGATGCTCTACCAGAATTGGCTGGACGATGCAGGCTCTGTTCATGAGCTACTATATACCATGCGCCAGACTGCTGGCATTAGATTTGAGGCAGAAAATGAAAACTAAACTACCGACTGAATGGCAAGAACTGAGCGACCAACTTGGTTTCCAAGAATTTACCCCCATTCAAACTCAACTATTTGAGCCACTTCTTGCAGGAGAAAATCTCCTGGGAGTGAGCCCAACAGGAACTGGTAAGACCCTATCTTACCTCCTACCAAGTCTTCTCAGACTACAAAAGAAAAAAGCGCAACAACTCTTGATTCTAGCACCAAATACAGAACTTGCTGGACAGATTTTTGATGTATGTAAAACGTGGGCAGAAGCTATCGGTTTGACAGCACAACTATTCTTATCAGGTTCAAGTCAGAAACGCCAAATTAAACGACTCAAAAAAGGACCAGAAATTCTGATTGGAACCCCTGGCCGTATCTTTGAGTTGATTAAATTGAAAAAAATCAAGATGATGAATGTGGAAACCATCATTCTGGATGAATTTGACCAGTTACTTGATGATTCTCAGATACACTTTGTCGAGAAAATCACTCACTACGCACCTCGTGACCATCAACTCATCTACATGAGTGCGACAACCAAGTTTGACCAAGAAAAGATTGCATCTAACACGCGAACCATTGATCTCTCTGACCAAAAATTGGACAACATTCAACATTTCTATATGCAGGTAGACCAGCGTCACCGAGTGGATATGCTACGAAAACTGGCTCATGTAGAGGATTTCCGCGGACTAGTCTTCTTTAACAGCCTATCAGACCTTGGAAGCGCAGAGGAAAAATTACAGTATCGGGATATCTTGGCTGTTTCTCTAGCTAGTGATGTCAATGTCAAATTTAGAAAAGTCATCTTAGAAAAGTTTAAAGATAAGCAACTAACCCTGCTTCTTGCAACTGACCTTTTGGCACGTGGAATTGATATTGATAGCCTCGAATGTGTTGTAAACTTTGATGTCCCTAGAGATATCGAAACATATACTCACCGTGCTGGCCGTACAGGTCGTATGGGCAAGGAAGGTTATGTTATCACTCTCGTCACTCATCCAGAAGAAATCAAAAAACTCAAAAAGTTTGCAAGCGTACGAGAAATTGTCCTAAAAAATCAAGAACTCTATATCAAATAAGGTTGGCGAGAGCCAACCTCTGATTTAAAATAAAATCCTCAGAATACGAGTTTCTAAGGACCTTATCTCAAGACTGAGCCTAGGACAATAGTCCCTTATCTCCAAAAAAGCAACGTATTTGCCGTTGCTTTTTTGTGGTTGAGAACTATTTTGTATCAGGCTCTTTTTGCTTACTAAAAATTAAAGAATTCCATAGCCTGTTTGAAAAGCAAATCAGTATACTCTGGGTCTTCTTGGGCAATAGTAACCTGATCTTGAATCATTTCCAAGTCATCTGTTATCATTCCATCTGCTCCCAAATGAACTGATTTATCAAAGGACTCTGAACTATTGATGGTCCAAACGTACAATTTCTGATCGGTATTCCAAAGCTTGTTGACAAAATTTTCATCTAAAGTTGAATACTCCATGGTATAACCTGTAGCCTTGGTTCTTGGAAAAATACTATTATAAGGTAGGATGAAATAGATTGGAATTTGAGAATCGTAGGCTAAAACCTGATCAATCACATGGTAGTCCAAGGATTGAATTTGGTGACCATTCTGCTTAAGAACCGTTCCATATTTTTCCATAAAGCGTTTCATCATATCAGGGCTATCTTTTCGACTGGTTTTAATCTCAATAAGAAGTTTTTGATGCAATTCATTGGCTTTATTGAGGTAGTCATCAAAACTGGACACCTTGCTATGATAACCATTTTCTGAAATATCGAGTTTGGTTAATTCTTTCAAAGTTAGATCCTGTGGATTGGCATTAACACCTGTCAGATTCTTGATATTGGCATCATGCATCATGACAAACTGGCCATCTTTCGTTTCCTGAACATCTGTCTCAACAAAGTCTGGACTTAGTTGGGCTGTCTTTTCTAAAGATTGAACTGTATTCTGCACACCATTCTTATTGGATACTCCCCTGTGAGAGATAATTAAAGGTTTATTGGCCACTGGAGCTTCCAAATAAACATAACCCTCAAGAGCGAAAAAGATACAAGCACAGCCCATCACTCCCCATCTCATCCAGTGATCTTTCTTTCTCCTTGGTGTGATCTCTAGTTCTTCTCCTGTTAGGAAGGAAACAAACTTAATGAGAAAATAAGTCAAGGCTATGTAGTGGAAATTCTTAATCAAGACAAAGTTGATAATTCCCAGTACAAGAGATTCCTTATGAGTCAGACCATCCATCAGCACTTGACTTGCTAGGATTGGAATCAACAGAAGAATGAAAAATAGGTAGGTTTTGACGACAATCCAAAGCAAGTTCCAAGTATAAAACCAGGAGTGCTTTCTTGTCTTCTCTAGACTGTATCTGACAGCTTCTTTGACTGTTTTCTTTTCAAATAAAAGCTGAGGTAGGGCAAACATGAAACGCACTGAAATGTAAAATAGCAGTAAAGCCAGAATAGTAACCACTATACCTACTAGCCAATACTTGTCTTCCACATAATCAACGATAAAGTCCGGAATGACAATTTTATTGAGGTAATAAATCTTTAAAATCTTTCGAATCAATGGAAAGAGCATCATGACATAAAAGAAGATAAAGGCTATCTTTGCAAGCGTGACTTGCTTCATAAACAAGAAACTTTGGTGAAAGACCTTGCGACTGTACTCTAGCAAGGTTCTCTTTTCATGACATAATAAATGCCGAGCACCAATAAAGAGAAGTCCTATCTGGTAATAGGCGACCAATAAATTAACAATTACCAGAACAAATAAAGCAAGACTAATAAAGGGTGAACCCGTTATAATTGCAAAAATATTATTGTAAGAAAGAAAGAGATAGCCTGTCTGACGGAGCAAAAGTCCAGCAATCCAAGAATTTGATGGTAACCAGACAAACTCAATCATCATGAAAGTCAAGAAAAAGAGAAAGAGAATTTTATCTAGATTAAAGTATATCTGCTTAAAACCTAGATTTTTAGGTTTTTCAGGTTTCATAGGTACTCCTAGTCAAATAATTGAGACAAGTCCAAGCCTCCAAAAGGATTATTCGAGAGGCTACTTTCTGCCCCTAACAATTCTCTAGCTTGATCCGACTCTAGAAAGGACTCGTAAACACGCGCTGTCATCCGTGCATCCTCTAAGCTATTATGAGACTGACCTTGAAATCCAAGAAAGGAGGCAACGGTTTGCAATTTGAGATTGGCAATACCATGTAAATCCGAACTCCGACGTTCAAAAGCTTCATCATACAAATCCACCTTATATTGCAGGCTGTAGTCTAAACCATGCTCTGCTAGAATAGGCAAATCACTTTTAGCAGCATTGTAGCCAACCATGTGTAAAGAACCCACAAACTCTTGGAAATCTTTTATAACTTTCTCCACTGGAGGAGCATCTTTTAAGGTCTCGGCTGTAATCCCAGTCAAACCATTGATAAAACTTTTTAGAGGTACACTGGTATGAACATAAGAATCATAGGCATCTATTTCCTGACCATCTCTAAAATGCACTGCCGATACTTGAATCAAGTGTGTTTGCCCTTCATGCTGATTAAATTCTAAGTCAAAAGCAATGTAATCTTCTAATCGTTCCATTCTATACCTCTCCTATACTGTTATTTTATACTCTTCGAAAATCAAATTCAAACCACGTCAACGTCGCCTTGCCGTAGGTATGGTTACTGACTTCGTCAGTTCTATCTGCAACCTCAAAACAGTGTTTTGAGCAACCTGCGGCTAGCTTCATTGTTTGCTCTTTGATTTTCATTGAGTATTAATTGAGCAACTATACTATTAGAAACAAAAGAAGCCATCAGGTTAGCATTTAACCTAAACAGCTCCTTGATTATCCTCCAAATAAACGAGCAAAAAAGCCTTTCTTAGTTGATTGGACTTCTTCTTTTGCTTGGTCCAGCTCTAGCTTAAGATTTTCTTGATCCTTCATGGCTTGAAGGGTCAATTGTTGCTGCTGATCGAGTTGTTTGTCTTTCTCAGCAATCTGACGGTCTTTGATACGCATCTGCTCGTCTTTTTCTGATAACTGACGATCCTTGGCTTTTAATTGTTCATAGAGACGAAGAATTTCAGCATTCTTCTCATCAACCAGAATCTCCATCAGTTCACGCTGCTTGACATCTTCACTGACAGGCTCATCTTCAAAAATCGTTTTTTTATAGATTTCTTCTAGCTTAATCAAGCCACTTCTGGTAACGACTGTTACCCCTTTGTCATTTTTATCTGTGTCTTCTTCTGGTAATTCTTTGACACGGTTATTGATTGCTTGGCGAGATAATCCTAAGACCTCTGCAATCTCACTGACGGTCATTTCAATACTCATAATATCCTCTGAAACGTTTTCTAGCTTTTCTTTACTTAAATCTTATCATAAGCTAGAAAAACTGTCAAATTTTCGCTTAATTTAAAGCCTTCAAAAAGGCTAACAAGACTTGGGCAGAGCGACGTCCAGCTTCGATAATAAACTCATCAAAAGAGATGTTTGCTTCATGGTTGGCATTGTCACTCATAGCTCGAATAACTAAAACTGGAAGATTAAGAGCATGCGCTGCCTGAGCAATAGCTGTCCCCTCCATCTCCACGGCCAAAACTTCTGGGAAATGGGACTTAATAGCTTCTATCTTGTCATTTCCTGCAACAAAACTATCTCCTGTAGCAATCAAACCAAGATGCCAGTTCTGATCCAATTGAGATAAACTCTCTTGGATTTTAGCAACAAAGGTTTTATCTGATTCGAAATAAAGCGGTTGTTGCGCCATTTGTCCATAAGCATAGCCAAAAGCTGTGACATCCACATCATGATAGGCTAATTTGTCAGCAATCACAACATCACCAACAGCAATACCTTCTGCCACTGCCCCAGCAGATCCTGTGTTAATCAAAGCGTCCACCTGGAAATGATCAGCTAAAATTGCCACACTCATAGCAGACATGACCTTACCAATTCCACTCTCTACAAGAACGACTTCATGCGAGGCAATGGTTCCTGTATGATAGGTATTGCCTAAAACAACTTGCTCCTGGGCATTGTCTAAATGCTGGACCAGATAAGCCAGTTCTTCTGGCATAGCCGCAATAATTCCTATTTTCATTTCAATTCCTTTTCTATTACAAAAGTTTCATTGCTAAGACAAGCAAAATCAAGAGAAAGATGACCGCGAATAAGATTTTATTTAACTTAGAATTGAAGACATTTCTCTTGGTATTTTCAATGCGACGGCTTTTATGAATAGACGGTTCGACCTGAATCTTCAAGGTTTCCTGGCTAAAACCATGATCCTTAGGATTGGCATAACCAAAACGGGAAGAAGAGGTTGGTAAAATCTTGGTTTCCTCGTCATCAAGCAAAGGGGGACCCGAAATTTTTTCGCCTCTATTAGCTCTTTCAATCATTTCATCCGTTAATAAAGGTTTACCCATACTGACCTCCTCTATTTTTTGTGCAATTCCCAATACTGAACAGCCATAATTGTCTTGGCATCACAGATATGACCTGATTGGATTAATTCCTTGGCTTCTTCTAAGCTCACTTCAAGAACTTCCAATGTTTCATCCTCATCCTGCGAACGCGGATTTTCCACCTTTTTCAAATCACTTGCTAGGTATAGTTTTAACTTTTCATTACAAAAGCCGATGGCTGAGTAAAAATCGTACAAGAGTTCCAATTTCCCTGTATAGGCTGTTTCTTCCTCTAATTCACGCAAAGCTGCTGCAACAGGGTCTGTATTTTCTCCTACTTCCAACTTTCCGGCTGGAATTTCGTAAGAGACAGCCTCGATAGCTTTGCGGTACTGCTTGACCAAGATGAGTTTTTGTTCATCCGTTACAGCTAAAACACAGACAGCTCCATTGTGGAAAATCAAATCCCGTTGGGCAGTTCCCTTTCCTTCTGGTAATTCAACCTGATCTTGGACCAGTTTAAAAATTGGCCCTTGATAGATTTCTTTTCGGCTAAGCGTTTTTTCTTCAAATTCCATGATAGGCTCCTACTGATTCTTAGGATGGTGAGGAAGGCGTGTTGCATATTCGTCTTTATTGACCTGACGACCGCGACCAATAGCAATAGCATCCGCCGGCACGTCTTTAGTAATCGTTGAACCAGCACCAACGAGGGAATTGTCACCAAGTTCTACTGGCGCAATAATGGTTGAGTTTGAACCAACAAAGACATTGTTTCCAATGACTGTCTTGTATTTGTTTTTGCCGTCATAGTTGACTGTAATGGTTCCAGCACCAAAGTTAACATGGCTACCCACTTCACAGTTTCCGATATAAGTCAAATGACCAGCCTTGGTATTCTCACCGATTGAAGAACCTTTAACTTCAACAAAGTTTCCAATATGAACTTGGGCACCCAGACTTGAACCTGGACGAATGTGGGCATAAGGACCGACTGTCACACCGTCAGCAACACTACTTTCCTCAATCATAGAGTTGGTAATAACAGCTCCTGCTCCGATAGTGCTATCCACTATATACGTTCCATTTGTCAAAACAGTCTCAGCACCAATTTTCGTTTGCCCTTTCAAGGTAACATTGGCTTCGATTTGAACTTCAGGAGCAATCTCAACATCAATATCGATATAAGTTGCTTCTGGGTTGACAAAGCTGACCCCATTGACCATGTGTTTATGATTGATGCGACGACGCATAACCGACTCAGCAGTCGCAAGAGCCACACGGTCGTTTACTCCAAGACTCTCATCAAAATCTTTCAAAGTATAAGCGCCAACTTTTTCACCAGCTTCACGGAAAATGCCAATGACATCTGTAATATAGTATTCACCTTGAGCGTTATTGGTATTGATATTTTTCAAAGCCTCAAACAAACGCTCGTTATCAAAAACATATGTTCCAGTATTGATTTCCTTGATTTGTTTCTCAAAATCTGTAGCATCCTTCTGCTCCACAATGCGAAGAACTTCAGCATTGTCATTACGTACAATTCGTCCATAGCCAAAAGGATTATCTGTTTCAGCAGTCAAGATAGTAGCCACATTTTTATGATTGATGTGGAAATCAATCAAGTTTTTCAAGCTTTCACCTGTGATTAAAGGAGTATCTCCTGCGATGACCAAGGTGTGACCTGACAAACCTTCCAAAATTGGCTCTGTCATCATAACCGCATGACCAGTCCCTAACTGTTCAGATTGAGTTACAAATTCTGTCTGTCCAGCCAAGACCTCTTCAACCAATTCTGCCTTGTGTCCGACAACTGTGACTGTCTTTTCAGGTTGGATAGCTCCCACACTACGGAAAACATGTTCTAGCATAGAAATACCCGCAACCTTGTGCAAAACTTTTGGCAAATCCGATTTCATGCGAGTTCCTTTACCCGCTGCTAAAATAATGGCATAATTTGACATAATCTTCTCTTTTCTCTAGAAATTCCCTTTTATTATACCATATTTCAAATCATTCCGCGCTCTTGAATGAAAAAATGCTCTAAAGTCCTCTATTAACCCATTTTTTGAGTATTTTTTTTTGATTTTTTTTCATTTATAAGGTAAAATTATAAGATATGAGAAAGAAAATTAATCCGCTTATTTTGTTTGGTTTTTTTGGGATTATGATTTTCATTTTAATCCTAAATCGCCCTCGTTTTGAGGACCATCCTGTAAAAACAAAGTCAAATATCGCGCAAGTAGAATCGCAAGCGCTACATAATATAGATAAACCGGTGATTGATGTTTCTGGTTGGCAACGATCTGAGGAAATTAATTACGATACTCTCTCCCAAAACATTTCAGGAGCTATTGTTCGCGTCCATAGTGGCGCTCAGTCTTCAAAAGAGAATGATGCTTCCTTTGTTAATGGGGTAGACAAGGCCTTTAAAACCCATATTACCGAGTTTCAAAAACGAAATGTCCCAGTTGGGGTCTATGCCTATGTAGCTGGAAAAAGTATCCAAGAAATGGAAAAGGCTGCTGAAAGTTTTTATAATTCCGCATCGCCATACAGCCCTAGCTACTATTGGCTAGATGTGGAAGAAAAAACCATGTCCAATATGAACGAAGGTGTTGAAGCCTTTCGTGCAAAACTAGAATCACTAGGTGCTAAAAATATCGGAATCTACGTTGGGGTCTATTTCATGGAAGAACACAGTATTGATACTGACAAGTTTACGTCTGTGTGGATTCCTTCCTATGGTTCTGACTCAGGATTTTACGAGGCAACTCCTAAGACTGATATAGATTATGACATTCACCAGTACACTTCTAAAGGAAAAATTGCTGGCTTTGACCACGATTTGGATATCAACGTCATCTCTTCTTTAAAAAATAAAGAAGAAACCTTTAGAAGACTCTTTTTAACACCTTAAAAGCATTTGTTTCTCATTTGCTTTTTCTTTTTGTTTTAGATTGTGATACAATATAGTAAGGATTTTTTGAAATAGAAATAGTTGGAGGAAAAATATGCTCTCATGGTTAGCACGCGTTATTAAAGGGATTGTCATTGCTCTGGGATTTATCTTACCAGGAATTTCCGGAGGGGTTCTAGCAGCAATCTTAGGAATTTATGAACGAATGATTGGTTTTCTGGCTCATCCCTTTAAAGACTTTAAAGAAAATGTTTTGTACTTTATTCCAGTTGCCATTGGTATGCTTCTGGGAATCGGCTTATTTTCCTATCCGATTGAATACCTGCTTGAAAATTATCAGGTCTTTGTCTTATGGAGCTTTGCAGGAGCTATCATTGGTACAGTTCCTAGCCTCCTCAAAGAATCAACTCGAGAATCTGATCGAGACAAGATTGATTTAGTCTGGTTCTGGATAACCTTTATCATTTCTGGATTAGGACTCTATGCCTTAAATTTTGTCGTTGGAACCTTGAGCGCCAGCTTTCTTAATTTCGTCCTAGCTGGTACACTGCTGGCTCTTGGCGTATTAGTTCCTGGCCTCAGTCCATCAAACCTACTTTTGATTTTGGGACTCTATGCTCCTATGTTGACTGGTTTTAAAACCTTTGACCTCTTGGGAACCTTCTTCCCGATTGGAATCGGTGCAGGTGCAACTCTCATCATTTTTTCAAAATTGATGGATTATGCCTTAAACAACTACCACTCACGTGTCTATCATTTCATCATCGGTATCGTCCTTTCAAGTACCCTTTTGATCTTGATCCCAAATGCAGGAAATGCTGAAAGTATCCAGTACACCGGTATTTCTCTTGTTGGGTATGTCATCATTGCCTTCTTCTTTGCACTGGGAATCTGGCTTGGTATTTGGATGAGCCAATTGGAGGATAAGTATAAATAATGGCAAAAAAAGTTAAAATCAAAAAAACATTGGTGGAACAAATCCTGTCTAAAGCAGGTATCCCACATCAGGGGATTCAAATCAATGCCCTGGAAGGAAAGCTTCCTCAAGGTTATGAACGAAATCAGATTTTCAAAACCTTGGCGCTTTTGGGAGATAAAACAGGACCGATTATCGGAATTGTCCCTATCACCCAACACTTGTCTGAAAAGAAACTAGCCAAAATTTCTGGCAATAAAAAAGTGAGCATGATTCCACAAAAAGACTTGGAAAAAACAACTGGTTACATTCATGGAGCAAATAATCCTGTCGGAATTCGTCAGAAACACAATTATCCCATTTTTATCGATAAAATCGCTCTAGACTTGGATCAAATGATTGTCTCTGCAGGCGAAGTTGGTCACAGCATTATCGTCGCACCGCAAGACTTGGCTAGCTTTGTAAAAGCTGACTTTGTAGATATCTTGGAGGGCAACTAAGAATGAAACTCTACTTTGTCCGCCACGGTCGTACCCTCTGGAACCAAGAAGGTCGCTTTCAAGGTGCTAGTGGAGATTCCCCCCTTCTTCCTGAATCCATTGACACCCTAAAACGACTTGGCCAGTATCTCAAGGATGTTCCTTTCGATCAGATTTATTCAAGTGATTTACCTCGAGCGGTCAAATCTGCTGAGATTATCCAAAGTCAACTCCAGACCCCCTGTCCTTTAGAAAGTGTTCCTAATCTCCGTGAATGGCAGCTGGGGAAGTTGGAAGGTTTGAAAATTGCAACCTTGGAAGCTATTTACCCGCAACAAATCAAAGCTTTTCGATTTAATCTTGCTCAATTTGACACTCAAATGTTTGGAGCCGAATCCCTCTATAGCACAACACAACGGACCATCCAATTTATCAAATCATTAAAAGATAGTCCAGCTGAGCGTATTCTAATTGTCGGTCACGGCGCCAATCTTACTGCCAGTCTTCGTACTCTTCTAGGATATAAAGAACCACTTCTTCGTAAAGATGGCGGTCTAGCAAATGCCAGCCTAACCATTCTAGAAACCCATGATTTTGAAACATTCACTCTCGATACTTGGAATGACACTTCCTATCAATAACAGAACTTGATTATAGTGTCAAGTTCTTTTTAGTTTTGAAAGATTATCCGTGAATTTCTTGCTTATTTATGATAAAATGGGAGTATCGCAAAAAATGACTCATCGTATTCAATTTTGAGTAAAACTAGGAGGATCCCATGTCAACAGAACATATGGAAGAACTAAATGACCAGCAGATCGTTCGCCGTGAAAAAATGGCTGCGCTCCGTGAACAAGGAATCGATCCTTTCGGAAAACGTTTTGAACGTACTGCAAATTCACAAGAATTAAAAGATAAATTTGCTGACCTCGATAAAGAACAATTACACGATAAAAACGAAACAGCTACTATCGCAGGACGCTTGGTAACCAAACGTGGTAAAGGTAAAGTAGGTTTTGCCCACCTTCAAGACCGCGAAGGTCAAATTCAGATCTACGTTCGTAAGGATGCTGTCGGTGAAGAAAACTATGAAATCTTCAAAAAAGCAGACCTTGGTGACTTCCTTGGTGTAGAAGGTGAAGTCATGCGTACAGATATGGGAGAACTCTCTATCAAAGCTACTCACATCACTCACTTGTCTAAAGCACTTCGCCCACTTCCTGAGAAATTCCACGGTTTGACAGATGTTGAAACAATTTACCGTAAACGTTACCTTGACTTGATTTCTAACCGTGAAAGCTTTGAGCGCTTTGTCACTCGTTCAAAAATCATTTCTGAAATCCGTCGTTATCTTGACCAAAAAGGTTTCCTTGAAGTGGAAACACCTGTTCTTCATAATGAAGCCGGTGGTGCTTCTGCCCGTCCATTTATCACCCACCATAATGCCCAAAATATTGATATGGTTCTTCGTATTGCGACTGAGCTTCACTTAAAACGCCTTATCGTTGGTGGTATGGAACGCGTTTATGAAATTGGCCGTATCTTCCGTAACGAAGGAATGGATGCTACTCATAACCCTGAATTTACTTCTATCGAAGTATACCAAGCTTATGCTGACTTCCAAGACATCATGGACTTGACGGAAGGCATTATCCAACATGCTGCTAAATCAGTCAAAGGCGATGGTCCTGTTAACTATCAAGGTACTGAAATCAAGATCAACGAACCATTTAAACGTGTTCACATGGTGGATGCTATCAAGGAAATTACTGGTGTAGATTTCTGGCAAGATATGACTTTGGAAGAAGCTAAAGCTATCGCTGCTGAGAAGAAAGTTCCAGTTGAGAAACACTACACTGAAGTTGGTCACATTATCAATGCCTTCTTTGAAGAGTTTGTTGAAGAAACCTTGATCCAACCAACCTTTGTCTATGGACATCCAGTAGCTGTATCTCCACTGGCTAAGAAAAATCCTGAAGACCAACGTTTTACTGACCGTTTCGAGCTCTTCATCATGACTAAGGAGTACGGTAATGCCTTTACTGAGCTCAACGACCCAATCGATCAACTTAGCCGTTTTGAGGCCCAAGCTAAAGCCAAAGAACTTGGTGATGATGAAGCAACAGGCATCGACTATGACTACATCGAGGCTCTTGAATACGGTATGCCACCAACAGGTGGTTTGGGAATCGGTATCGACCGTCTCTGCATGCTCCTCACTGACACAACCACTATCCGTGATGTATTGCTCTTCCCAACAATGAAATAACCTCTTATCCTCTGGTACTTGCCAGAGGATTTTTCGATACAAAAAGAGACTGAGGAAAAACTCAATCTCTACTTTTCACTTCTTTGGTTGCCACATCTTCTCCAAACCATTTTTGGCTGATTTCTTGGAACTTCCCTTCTTGATGTAGTTCAACAAAGGCTTGATTTAAAGCTTGCAGTAATATTTTGTCAGCAGGTCTGACTCCGACCGCAAAGGATTCACTTTCAAATCCTGCTGAAAAGACATTGTAGTCATTTAATATACCTTCAGACTGGAGATAGTAATTAGCATACACTCGGTCAATCAACAAGGCATCAATCCGGTCATTTTTCAAATCAATCAAGGCTTCATTGAAACTCTGGTATTGATTGGCCTTCTGGTCTTTAACACGATTTTTCAATAAATCTGGCTGCGCTTCAAATTCTAGATAACCAGAGGATCCTGCTTGGGCTCCCAAGGTCTTATCCTTCATATCCTCTACTGAATGGATCTGCTGGCTTTTCTTCGCAACCAGAACTTGCTGATTTTCCATGTATGGAATGCTAAAAGCAACCTTCTCTCGGCGTTCATCAGTGGCAGAATAGCCATTCCAGATGGCATCTATGGTTCCATTTTGCAGTTCTGTCTCCTTCATATCCCAGTCGATTGGTTGAAATTGAACCTTAAAACCTAATTTTTCAGAGACAGCTTGTGCTAAGTCAATATCAAAGCCTGTATATTGGCCATTCTTTTCTTCAAATCCCATGGGTACAAAGGTATTGTCAAAACCAATGGTTATACTCCCCTGCTCTTGATACTTATCCCAGTTATCCTGCTTTGGATCATTGGCTTTCTGAGTACAAGCCGTTAAAAAGAGAGTCAGGAGAGAAACCAATACTAAAGCAATTTTCTTATTAGTCATTGGCACCTCCTACTTGGGTTCAACCTTGAGAATCTGATCTGCGATATTTTCAGCAAACTGAAAATCATGGGTAACCACAATCTGGGTCATGCCAAGTTCCCTATTTTGCAAGATCAGTTTTTCCACTTCCAAGCGTAATTCAGGATCTAGGGCAGAAGTTGGTTCATCGTAACCAATGATTTCTGGGTCAATCATCATAGCACGCGCCAAGGCCACCCTTTGCTTTTGCCCACCTGATAGTGAGAAGGGATAAGCATCTGCATGTCCTGCCAGTCCTAATTGTTCCAAAAGACCTCGCGCCTTCTGCTCAGCCTCATCCTGCTTCATTCCCATCGTTTTCACAGGCGATAAGGTCAAATTGTCTAGAACTGATAAATGAGGGAACAGTTGAAAATCTTGGAATACAAATCCCAGTAGATTGCGCTTCTCCAGTTCATCCAATTCTAAAGGTTTTCCATTATAAAAAATTTCCCCTGAATCAATGGTTTCAAGACCTGCGAGCATGCGTAAGAGAGTTGTCTTACCTCCACCAGAAGGCCCAACGATAGCCAGGATTTGCTTTTCAGGAATTTTTAGACTGAAATTAGATAAAATTTGCTTTTCACCAAAGCCCTTATTGATATTTCGTAATTCCAACATAGTAGCCTCCTATCTATAGTAACTGTACTTCTTCTCAACTTTTTTGGCAAGAATAGTCACAATACCAATTAAAATTAAGTAAATGGCTCCTGCCAAGAACATTGGGACCAGACTAGCATCACGGTTGGCAGCTGTTCGACTAGCCAGGATAAGGTCTGAAATTCCTAGCGCATAGACCAAAGAAGTATCCTTGACCAAACTCATAACTTCGTTAAATACACTAGGAAGAACAATCTTGGTCACTTGGGGCAAGATAATATAGCGAACTGTGTCAAAGGGACTAAACTTCAAAACCTTAGCAGCCTCATATTGACCTTTAGGAATGGTATCAATCCCTCCACGGAAGATTTCAGCAAAGTAAGCCGCATAATTCAAAACAAAGGCAATAATGGCCGCAGGAAGACGATCCAAACGGATCCCAATGCTTGGCAGCACATAATAGATAAAAATCAATTGCAAGAGCAAGGGTGTTCCCCGCATAATCCAAATATAAATATTAATCAGATGATGGAGGGGCTTCCAATGGACTTGCAAGGCAAAGGCAATCAAAACGCCCAAGGGAATAGAAAAAATCAAGACCAGTGCAAAAACCTGCAAAGTCATGCTTGCACCGCTCAATAAACTCGGTAATATCTCAAACAAATAAGACATACTGCACCTCCTAAAAATAATTGTTCCTATTATAGCATAAATAAACAAAATAACCAATAATTTTTGTAAAAAAATTCTCTTTAAAAAGAAAAACTATATCTATCAAAAAAGAAAGGACGAAATGTGTCCTTT